>CAZQZF010000035.1:0-13195 GCA_964597745.1 uncultured Zetaproteobacteria bacterium | reverse complement strand
GCAAAGCGAATCAAGAGCTTGCGCCATGTGGGTTCTTCCAACTGAGGAATCTAGGATAATAGGTATGGAGGATGAAAATGAACTTTATTTTTTCGAACCGGGGACAAGCCATATTGCGGTTTTTCCGCCTGTTGATTTGTCTTTTGATTTTATCAGGAACCAATGCTTTTACCGCCAGCGCTCACGGCTTTGCCGGCAAACGATTCTTTCCAACGACGCTGAATATCGATGATCCATTCGTGAACGATGAATTATCCTTTGTTTCCAATCACATCAAGGATTCCGCCCTGGGCGCCGATCCGGCCAGGGTAACTACTTTAACCGCTGAGTACAGCAAGACCATCACCAAACACCTTGGCGTCTCCGTCGGTGGTTCGTTTATCAATCTTGATCCGCAACAGGGCAACACCGTGATCGGATTCGACAATATTGATCTGGGCATCAAGTACCAGTTTCTGACCAGCGAGGAGCATGAGACGATCCTTGCCATCGGGTCGGGCTTTGGTCTGGCCAACACGGGCGATGCCAAGGTGGGAGCTGAATCCATGACCGTTTATTCGCCAACGCTGTTTTTCGGGAAAGGGTTCGGCGATTTGCCGGATGCCATGAGCGTATTGAAGCCGGTGGTAATTACGGGAACGTTTGGAGGTAATATTCCATCGCGAGCTTCTACTATTACGGCGAACGGCGTGGAACTGAATCCTGCATCATTAAGCTGGGGCTTTACGTTGCAATATGATCTACACTATCTGCAATCCTTTGTGAAGGACATCGGCCTTTCGGCGCCGTTCAATCACATGATTCCGATTGTGGAGGTTGCCATGACCAGCGGTCTAAATCGGGGCAGCAAGCTAACTACAGGCACGGTCAATCCAGGTGTTCTGTGGGTAGGCAAGCACATGCAGCTAGGCGCCGAGGCGCAAATCCCGATCAATAACCATTCAGGCAACAATATCGGCTTCTCCGTGTTGATCCATTTCTTCATTGATGACATGTTTCCAGACACGATCGGCAAGCCGATCTTCGACTTCTGATGAAGCGAACTGTTTTCGCCATCATGTTCGCGGTAATACTTGCCGCGCCATCCGGCGTGGCGAGGGCGCACGCCTTTCCCGAACATCAGACCCCGGGCGCGGGGGCGGAACTGGATAGTCCGCCCAAGGCCGTCACCATCCGCTTTGATCGGGCGGTGGAGGCTGCCTTTTCCAAATTGCGTGTGGAGGATGCGGCGGGCAGGCGCGTGGATGCGAATGACTCTCATGCCGTGCAGGGCCGTACAGACACTCTGGTGGTGACGCTTCCGCCGCTGGCCGGCGGTCGCTACCATGTTTATTGGACGGCGGTGGCCCGCGACGGACATCGAACGCATGGCGATTATCTGTTTACCGTGCGTAAGACCGCATCATGAATCTATTGCCGCTTGTTATTTCAACGGCGATTGATTTGCTGGCCATGATGGTCTGTATCGGGTTGCTGGCTACGGAGGCGTGGGTGATTCCGCGGGGAGTAAGAAAGGGGACAGTTTCACTTTTTCCACAGGAAGAAAGTAAACTGTCCCCTTTTTACGCCCTGCATGACGGCCTCTGGCGGCTGCTCGGCCTGGCTCTGGCCGGATTGACGTTGATGAGCGCGATTAGTTTGCTACAACGCACCGCGGAGATGAGTGGCCTGCCATGGAAAGAGCTCTTTTCCGCCGTGCCACTGGTGCTTTCCGGAACACATTACGGTATGACATGGTTTGTGCGGATGATCGCTATGGCCGTATTGTGGTTTGGGTGGTGGCGGGGGAGAAATGGGAGCTCTCGCCAGTTGACATATATCATGCTGCTGGCGGCGGCCGGCGTAGCCTGGTCCGTCAGCGCATCCAGCCATGCCTCGGACTGGGGCGACTTTACGCTACCCGAATGGATGTCATGGCTGCATATTATGGCTGCCTCGCTGTGGGTGGGCGGTATTCTGGTCTTTGTGCTGCTGATCCGGCGGCGCTTGCAAGGGCAGTCGGGGCAGGCGCGGCAGCTGTTTGCGGCTTGCGCCAGCGGGCTTTCGCGTCTCGCCGGCATTGCGCTGGCCCTGGTGTTGATAACCGGGCCATACAATGTATGGCGGCAACTACACGGTCTCAGCGATCTCTGGTCCAGTGGCTATGGCAGAATTATCCTGTTCAAGCTGATGCTTGTGGGCCTCATGGTCGCGCTGGGCGCGATCAGCCGCTATTCCAATCTTCCGTTTCTATGCCATGAAGCGGGCGTTCCATTATCCGGGCGGCAAACGGGGTTGCCGCTCTGGATTTGGCGGCGATTGCGTCCCGGCTGGAAGCCGCGCGAGGGCGATGCCCTTGCCCGTCAGTTTGGGCGCCGGGTCATGGTGGAAGCATGGTTGGCGCTGGGCGTATTGATCTTCGCCGCAATGCTTTCGCACACTATGCCGCCGATGAAGCAGTCAGCCAATACTATTCACCATGCCGTTTCGGATTCCGGAACGCCAGTGATGTTATCGCTCCGCGGCGGGAGGCAACTGGCATGAAAAGATCGATTGCGATGCTGCTTGTGTTTGTGCTCGTCTGCATAAGCAGCATCCCCATGTTGCCGCCGGCAACTGGCAACGGGTTGATGGAGATGTCCGGACCCGCATGCCATATGAAGATGGCGTCCATGAATTACGCAAGGCGCGCCATGACGCCGGCCATGCGCCATTGCCGGATTGAGTGCTGCGGCCATCATGATATCGATGGCCTGCCGCACCTGTTGTCACCGCATACGGTTTCGCTGGCTGGCATGGAATCCTGTCTCGTCATTACAGATGCGGTAGCCGAAAATATTCCCGTACTGAAACCGCGGCTGTTGCCGTTTCCCACTCCACCTCCAAAAACCGTCTGATTTTTCCATCCATTTGAGTGTAACGCTCCGGTCATAAGGCCGGAGCCCAAGCGCATGCATTGCATGCGGGAAAAATTAGTTCTGGAGGAACAAAAATGAGACGAAAACAATTATCCGTATGGATGATGGCTATGGCCCTTATGGTGCTGTTTCCATCCAGCGCGCATGCCTATCTGGGCCTGTGCTGCGCAAAATGTGGCGGTAACATGCCGCTGAACATACCCGGCGGCGGCGTGCCTGAAACGCATGAGTTCCGCTTGAAACTCAGTCCTGAATTCATGTTGATGAACGGGCTCAGGAACAACACGGATCATGTCAACGTGGACAGCCTGCTGGGCATGCCCGTCATGGGCGGTAAGCCCACGGGCAAGTTCATGGCCGTGCAGGAAAAGATGTACATGTCGATGACGAATCTGGCCATCGGCTACAGCTTTACCGATGATTTCTTTGCCGGTCTGATGTTTATGGGCATGGACAAGCGCATGGACATGAAGTTCAACAAGTTCATGACGGGCCTGACCGGGCAGACGGGCTACCGAATGAAGTCGCACGGCGCCGGCGATACGATGCTGATGACCAAGTACCTGCTTTATGCCGACGATCCGTTGATCCCGACCAGTGAGGTATCACTGTTCACGGGCCTCGGCCTGCCGACCGGCTCGATTGACGAACGCAACGCAACACATCCGCTGGCCTTTCGTCAGAAAGAGCTTCTGCCGTACGGCATGCAACTGGGCTCGGGTACATTCGATCCCATCTTCGGCCTGCTCTATCAGGGCTCAAAAGCGCCTCTGTGGTGGGGCGTGAACGGCATGTACACGGGCAGGTTCTATGATAACCGGCGTCACTACCGTCTTGGCAACAAGATCCGGTACGCTCTCTATGCCATGGTTCAGCTCTCCTACAACCTGGTCGGAGAGTTTCAGATCAACGGCGACTGGGAGGGAAGCATCACCGGACAGGCCGATGAGGCGCGCTCCGGCGCCTCCGGCCATGCCAAACAGGGCAACCCGAACTCACCGTTCATGACGCCGTTATGGGATCCCGCCAATTACGGCGGGAACAACCTCTTTGTCACGCTTGGCCTGCAGTGGCAGCCGGTCCCCCTGCATATCCTGAATCTGCAGGTGGGTCTGCCCGTCTACCGCAATATCAACGGGCCTCAACTGGAACGCGATCTGCGCGTGGAGCTTACCTGGTATGTCGAGTTTCCGACCAAGGCCAGTATCCGGGCGCTTACGCATCCGGTCGGCCCCAGCGAACTTGGATTTTAGGAGGATATTATGAGAATTCTATTCACTATTTTACTGTTGATTGCCAGCTCGTCTGCCTGGGCGATGGATATCCCGGATGCGGATTCCGCCGGCGGACAACTGTTTACCGCGAGTTGTTCGGCCTGCCATGCACTGCCGCATCCCAAACGGCTGGACTGGCCGCACTGGCGGCATATGCTGGGCCTGATGCGGCAACGTATGGCCGAGCGCGGCGTGCCTGAACCGACCAAAGAGGAATGGCGGCAGATCGCCGCTTATCTGAAGAACCATGCGCGTTAAACAGGCGTTGGTTTTTGGTTTGTTGATGCTGGCCTGGGCGGTTTCCGCCCAGGCTGCACCGCTTACGCAGGCGCTGGATGCCTTCGGCGTGCAGGTGCCGCGCATCCACAAGTCCGCGCCGAATTTCTCGCTGGCCATGCTCGGCGGTGGAAAGAAGGCACTGGCGAATTATCGCGGCAAGGTAGTGTTACTCCACTTCTGGGCGACATGGTGCGTGGCCTGCCGCCATGAAACACCCCAGATTGAGCAACTTTGGCGTCGGTACCGGGGTGACGGTTTGGTGGTGCTTGGCGTCAATGCCGATCGGGGCAACCTTGCCGGCGTGCGGGCCTTTGCGCGCGAGCGGAATCTGAGTTTCCCGTCTGTGCTCGACCCGGATGGAACAGTTCGCAATCGTTATGAAATTCGGGGTCTGCCGACTACGTACTTGATCGGTCGAGACGGCCGAATCATTGGCCGCATTATCGGAGAACGGGACTGGTCCGGTGATGCGGCGAAACGAGTGATCCAGTCCCTAATTCAAAACAGGGAGAAAGATGATGAAACAGAAAGCTAGACGCATCCTGACCGCAAGCGTGCTTTGCACGGTGCTTCGCTTGTGCGGGAATTGAAGGTTAGATTGCACCGAAGCTCTGACGCACGAAATTGATTGATGCTCAGCTGCAATCCAATCAGAATACAGCCAACAGGAGAAAAGAATATGAATAGGACACTTGCTATGGTTTCGATGCTAATCCTGTTTGCCTTGCCCGTTTCCGCCCATGTAGTTGAAGGACCTGCCGCCGGAGCGTCGCATGTTGCCATGCGGATGCATCATCTTCACCTGAGGATGAATCACGGGTTGGCCATGGCCGTGCAGGGGGCCAATATGGTCATGACCTCGCAGATGGGGATGAGTCCGCATTCAGATGCCGAGTCCCTGCGCCATGGCCTGGCCATGATCAAGCAGGGCAGGGAGATGATCAGGCAGGCGATGACCGGTCCGGAAATGCAGGAACTTCACAAACAGGATACCGGCAAATCTCTCCTGATGGGGCTTACCCATGAGTTGAATGAGGCTATGCTGGTTGTTATCACGGAACTGGAAGGCATGCATCAGGCGCCAGTCTCATCCAGCGTTGAGATGACCCTGCACCATATGCACATGTTGGTGAATCATGCCCTGCTGATGGCAGCCGAGGGATCGAGGCTGATCATGCTGGGCCAAATGGGCATGAGCAAACGCCTGGATGCCGTTGCCGTGAAGCATGGCCGGAAAATGATCGCCGATGCCAGAAATCTGTGGCATGAGGCCATGGAAGGAAAGGCCATGAAGGACTTGCACCGGAAGAAAACGGATCCATCCGCGTTGATGGAAGCGACACACCGGTATGCCGATGCGGCGAAAAGGCTTATCGACCTTTTCGTAAAGATATCCTCGGCGCCGAACCCCAGGGAAGCGCGGAGGAAAGACCAATAAAAAGGCATTCACCGCCTGTCTGCGTGCGTTCACGCACAGGCAGGCAGAGTACTTGCCTGCGCGCAGCGCGCAAGCAGGCGCAGGGTCACGCAGAGGAAAACCAATAAGATTTTTGTCTTTTTACCCTGCGCACCTCTGCGTCCTCTGCGGTAAAAAGGTTTTTATTCTTGTTGTGCAATGTAAGCTGCTGCGTCCTTCGCCTGCCTGTGCGGGCAAGCTGCACGCAGACAGGCGGTAAAAAAGGTTTTTGTGGAGAATAATTTGAGCTCATTGTTTTCAAGGTTGAAGAAAGGCCTGAGCCGTAGCCGTGAAGGGATCGCCCAGGTATTGCCTGCCAATCGGGGCGCGGAGTTGACCGAAACGGATTGGCAGGCAATTGAGGATGGTCTGATTATGGCTGATTGTGGCGCCGGGCTTGCCTTGCAACTGGTTACCGTGGCCAGCAAGAATCGGAGAGATCACATGGCCGCGCTGCACACGGCTATGCACGGAATCTTTTCTGATTCCAGGCCCATTCAATGGCCGCAAGAGGGCCCGCTCGTGCTGCTGGTGGTGGGCGTCAATGGCACTGGCAAGACAACGACCATCGGGAAACTGGCGGCCCTGTTTCGGAGGCAGGGAAAAAGAGTGTTGATCGCCGCCGCCGACACCTTTCGCGCCGCCGCCGTAGATCAGTTGACCGTCTGGGCGGAAAGGGCCGGAGCGGACATTGTGCGTCAGGCCGAGGGTGCTGATCCCGCCGCCGTTGCATTTGATGCCGTAAAGCGGGGCAAGGCCAGAGGTTACGATCTGGTCATCGTCGATACGGCCGGGAGGGTACAGACTGATCGCGGCCTGATGCGGGAACTGGCCAAGGTCAGACGCGTGATTGGCAAGGCGCAGGCCGGCGCCCCGCATGAGGCCTGGCACATCGTCGATGCCGGCACCGGCCAGAATGCCGTCATGCAGGTAGAACAATTCAGGGAAGTGAGCGGCACCACCGGCCTCATTGTGACCAAGCTGGACGGTAGCGCCAAAGGCGGCATTGTCCTGCAACTCGCCCGGACCTTCGGGCTTCCCATCCGTTACATCGGCGTTGGTGAGGCGAAGGATGATCTGCTGCCATTTGATGTCGATGCCTTCGTCCAGACCCTGCTACCGGGGTAATCGCTTTACCGCGGAGGACGCGGAGTACCGCATAAGAAATGCCAGTCAAAAGACATTTACCGCAGGGGACGCAGAGGAAGGTCAGTCAAAAGATATTCACCGCAGGGGACTTGCCTGCGCGCAGCGCGCAAGCAGGCGCAGGGTCACGCAGGGGGGAAACCTAACCCGGTATAGCCGGAACCAAACAGGCTTGAACCACAGAGTATAGAGTTCTTCCTTTGCGCTCTTTGCGGCTCTGCGAGATCATTTCTTTTCAATCCTGACTCTCGCCAAGACGCTAAGATCGCCAAGTAAAAATCCGTGCTTAGTAAATATTTTTTATGCATTTTGCACGAGATATTTTTTGTAAGAGGCTAATAAGATTTTTGTTTTTACCCTGCGCATCTCTGCGCTCTCCGCGGTGAAAACTGTTCGGACTATAAAACCGACAGGGCGATGCTATCGGCCAGTGCCTGACCGGTGGTGCTCAGGCGCATGGACTCCTTCGACAGGATCAGATCGCCGGTATTCAGCCATGGCTGGAGTTGGCGGCTAAACAGGCTCCAGCAATCTTCACCGAAACGTCCCGTAAATCGGTTGCGATTGATTCCTCTCTGACGTCGTAAACCAAGCCAGACCGCCTCGGCCGCTGCCTGTCCCGGTGTTCTCGATTCTTCAGCGCCGATGGCGATCCTGCCTTGGCTGGCCATTTTTATGTAATGCTCAGGCGATTTGATATTCATGTAGCGGCACACGCCGCCGTCACGGGTGTTCCATTTACCGCAGGCCCCGGCGCCGATACCGATATAGTCATCGTATTGCCAGTAGCCATCGTTGTGCCGGCAGCAGAAGCCGGGCCGGGCGAAATTGGATATTTCATAAGGCGGGTATCCCGCATCTTCCAGGAATGAGCGCGTTGTCCGGAACAGATCCAACGCTTCATCGTCCGGTGGAAGATCCAGTGGTTGTAGATGATGCCGGGTTGCAAGCAGGGTGTGCGGTTCAACGGTCAACTGATAGCAGGAGAGATGTTCCGGCTTCAGGTTCAGGGCTGTTTGCAGGGTTTTCAGCCATGCCGCCATAGTCTGACCGGGCAGGCCATACATCAGGTCCAGATTAATATTGTCAAAACCGGCATCCCTTGCCATGGCGAGGGCCTGGACCGCCTCTTCGGCACAGTGGATGCGTTCAAGCCAGGCTAGTTCATCATCATGGAAGCTCTGTACGCCGATCGAAAGCCGGTTAACGCCAGCCGCTCGGTAGGTCGTGAAACGACTCGCATCTACGGCGCCGGGATTGGCCTCAAGGCTGATTTCAGCGCCATCTGCCAGGCCGAAGCAGCGGGCCGCATCTCTCAGGACGCCGGCAACCAGCGCCGGCGGCGCCAGTGACGGCGTACCGCCGCCGAAGTAGATACTGGCCAGCCTTCGGCCTGAAAATTGCGCCTGTGCGGACCAGTGGCGCAGTTCCACGCGCAGGGCGCGGAGGTAACCCGCCCATGGCGGAGCGGATTGGGCATGGGAATTGAAATCGCAATAGGCGCATTTGTGCGGACAGTAGGGAATGTGGACATACAGCCGTAGTGGCGACTGGCCAGAGCCTGGCATCTTATTTAGGCCTGCTTGTAAAAAAGCTTCTCTCCTGTCATTGCGAGCGAAGCGAAGCAATCTTGAGATTGCTGCGTCGTTTCACTCCTCGCAATGACCATCGGAGGTTTTTTTCGACTTCATCATATTTAATCCGTGATCTTCAGACACGGATTAAATAAGCACGATCTCAAACTGATCCGGGGCCAAATCAGGGGCGCTGTTCAGGCCGATTTCCTTGTTCAGGAATCGCTCCAGTTGCTCAACGCTCTCACTTTCCTCTCCGACCAGCAGATCAATGATGTCGGCGTGAGCGATGACCATCAGCTTGTTACAGGGGTAGGCGCGCGCTTCGGCCATCAGTTCGCGCAGAATCTGGTAGCATAGCGTGGTCAGGCTCTTGGTGCGGCCGGTGCCGTGGCACAGAGGACAATCCTGAAGCAGGATGTGACCGAGCGAGTCGCGCGTGCGCTTGCGGGTCATCTCCACCAGGCCCAGTTCCGACAGCCGCACCACCTTGGTCTTGGCCATATCGCGTTTCAATGCGTCTTCGAGCATCGCCATGATGCGGGTCCTGTTTTCCTCTTCCTGCATGTCAATGAAATCAACCACGATGATACCGCCCAGGTTGCGGAGCCTGAGCTGATGCACAACCTCCTGCACCGCCTCCAGATTGGTCTTGAAACTGGTCTCCTCCGGATTTCTTGAGCTCACGAAGGAGCCGGAATTGACATCAATGGCGGTCAGGGCCTCGGTCTGATCAATGACGATGGAGCCGCCGGATTTCAGCGGGATACGCCTCTGCAGAGCCCGGTTCAACTCCTCTTCCACGCCATACACATCGAAAATAGGCCGCTCGCCGGGATAATAATACAGGCGTTTTCCTATCTCCGGCATAAAGCGGCGGGTAAATTTTTTCATGCGGTCATAGGCTTCGTGTGCGTCTACATGGATTTTTTCCACGTCATTATCCACATAATCCCGCATGACGCGCAGATACAGATTGAGATCCATATGCGCCATGGAAGCCGGTGCGGCGTGTTGCAGGCGTCTGTCAATATCTTTCCACAGACGGAGCAGAAATTTGAGATCCTGTTCCAGCTCAAACTGCTTCCGGCCTTCGGCGGCGGTGCGGATAATCAGCCCGCCATTTTCAGGCAACAGGGTTTGGCCGATTTCCAAAAGCCGCTGGCGTTCCTCGGCGTCTTCAATACGGCGGGCGATCCCGACATGGCGGAAGCTGGGTAGATAGACCAGATACCGGCCAGCCAGGCTGATCAATGTAGTGAGTCTTGGCCCCTTGGAGGCAATAGGATCCTTGGATACCTGAACAATGATCTCCTGGCCTTCCTTCAACAAACTGCCAATCGGCGGAATGGTTTGTCTGCCCGTTGCCGCCTCCTGTTCTTCTTCAAAGGCATCGCCATCATCAGGCTCCGGCCTGGATTCGGCATATCCGTTCAGTTCATCCTCACTGATAGCAATATCGCCGGCATACAGAAAACCCGCCTTGTGCAGGCCGATATCCACGAAAGAGGCCTGAATGCCGGGAAGCACGCGTTGCACGCGCCCCTTGTAGATATTGCCCTTGATGCCGCGTTCGCGCTCGCGTTCGATATACAGCTCTTCCACCAGGCCGTTTTCGACGCGGGCGATCCTTGTTTCATAAGGCGAGGCATTAACCAGAAGTTCGACGCTCATGCGGCCATGTTAACGTAAATCATTGAGATATTCACCATGCCAGGAGTGTCGCCTCCTGCCTGTAAAATCGAATGCAAAATACACAATATTTACCGCGGAGGAAAAATAAATGAATTCTAATTACTACCCTCCGTCCTTTGATACGTCTTGACGGCGGAGAGAGTCTCCGTACGATGCCTGTCCGTGGAAGCCACCTCTCTCAGCCGCGCCTTTGAGGCCTGTCATCAGGAGATGCAGGCCGTGGATGAATGCATCCGCGAGTATCTGGCCTCGGATGTCAGCATGGTTCCCGCCGTCGGCCGCTATATCATCGAAAGCGGCGGCAAGAGGCTCCGGCCGCTGTTGTGTATACTGTCCGCCCGCCTGTTCGGCTACGGGGGCGATCGGCATATCCCGCTGGCCGTTGTTGTGGAGTTTCTGCATACGGCCTCACTCCTGCACGACGATGTGGTGGATGAGGCCTTGCTGCGCCGCGGCCTGCCCTCGGCCAATGGCGTCTGGGGCAACCAGGCCAGCGTGCTGGTCGGCGATTTCCTGTTCTCCCGCGCCCTGGAGCTGATGGTGGCCGATGGATCCAGGGCGATCCTGGAGCTTTTTTCGCGGGCTACCAAGGCCTTGGCCGAAGGCGAGGTATTGCAACTTTCCCAGACCTTCAATCTGGCAATCAACGAGGCTGAATATCTGCGGGTGATCGAGCGCAAGACGGCGGTGCTGTTCGCGGCCGCCGCTGAGATTGGCGCTCATGTAACGGGTAATCAGCAATGGGTCGGAGCCATGCGCGGCTACGGCAGGGAACTGGGCATGGCCTTTCAGCTCATGGATGACGCCCTGGATTACGCCTCGGAGGCCGGCGCGATCGGCAAGCCCGTTGGTCACGATCTCGAACAGGGAAAGATCACGCTGCCCCTGATCCATGCCATGGGGCTGGATCCGGAACTGGCCGGCCGGGTCAAGGAGATTGCCGGTCGCGGCGGTTATGAACATGGAGAACGCGACTGGGTGCGCCGGCGGGTGCGGCGGGCCTGCGGCGTCGAATATTGTCTTGAGCAGGCCAGTGTCTGTTCCGGGCGGGCCGAGGGCCTCCTGCCCCCGGATTCGGATGCAACCGTGCGCCGCCTGCTGGCCGACCTGGCCGCCTTCGCCTGCCAGAGGACTTATTGATAGTCATTGTTTGTTATGATTTTAAACCGCGGAGGAATGCGGAGGAAAGGCCAGTCAAAAGGCATTCACCGCAGGGTCACGCAGGGGGAAAACCTAACCCGGCATAGCCGGAACCGAACAGGCTTGAACCACAGAGTACAGAGTTCTTCCTTTGCGCTCTTTGCGGCTCTGCGAGATCATTTCTTTTCAATCCTGACTCTCGCCAAGACGCAAAGATCGCCAAGTAAAATTTTTTTCTTCATCCATAATAGCACGGTAGAATTTAGGAATGGTCCGGGCTAGGATGCGCGCCCGTTCAATGGTCGGCGATTCGGGGTGTAGCTCAGCCTGGTAGAGCACCGTCTTCGGGAGGCGGGGGCCGGAGGTTCAAATCCTCTCACCCCGACCATGAACCCGCCGGCTTCGCGTAGGAAAGGCGGAAAAACCAGGTTCAGGGGTTCAACGGTGCAGCGGTTTTCAACCGTGAACCTCTGTGCCATTGTCTTATCTATTGAGTAAAATTACCTTGAGCACTGAGTAAATTGTCAATATAGTTTGTTGATGTTCTATCGGCCTCTATTTCAACAGCTTAAGAAAAGGATATCTGAGCCACGTCGCTTTATTCAGGTTTTGGCTGGTCCCCGTCAGGTGGGAAAGACCACGCTTGCCAGACAATTGATGTCATCGCTGCCGATTGTATCTCATTTTGCGTCCGCGGACGCCCTTGCTGCGGAAGATCGGCAGTGGATTCAACAGCAGTGGGAGATTGCACGGCTTAAACTCACAGGCGGTGAGAGCGGTGAAGGCATGTTGATTCTGGATGAGGTGCAAAAGATTCCCGGTTGGTCAGAGGTGGTAAAATCACTATGGGATGAGGATTCGATCAGTCAGATTCCACTGAAAGTCATCATTCTGGGTTCATCGCCCCTGTTGGTTCAGCGGGGTCTTGGTGAAAGCCTGGCCGGGCGTTTTGAAATGATACCAATCAGACATTGGTCATTTCCAGAGATGAGGGATGCCTTTGATATGCCGCTGAATAAATATATCTATTTTGGCGGTTACCCCGGGGCTGCGGCGCTGTTTGATAATGAGGAACGTTGGCGGAACTATATTCGGGACTCCCTGATTGAAACGATCCTGTCACGGGATATCTTGCTGATGACGCAAGTTAACAAACCGGCGCTGCTGCGGCGGATATTTTATCTTGGCTGCAATTACTCAGGCCAGATTCTTTCTTATCAGAAAATGGTTGGGCAGATGCAGGACGCAGGCAACACCACGACGCTGGCGCACTACCTTGAGTTGCTTGGTGGAGCGGGGATGTTAGCGGGTATTGCTAAATATGCAGGGCAGAAGGTGCGTCAGCGAGGCTCAAGTCCTAAATTGCAGGTGATGAACATGGCGTTAATGTCGGCGCTCGCCGATCAGACATTTAAACGGGTGCGCGCCGATCCCCGGTTGTGGGGGCGGTGGGTTGAGTCGGCGATTGGCGCACATTTGATCAATGCCTCATTTACATCTGGCTTTGAACTGTTCTATTGGCGGGAGAGAGGACATGAAGTTGATTTTATTGTCCGTTATCAAGGGAGCTTGCTGGCTATCGAGGTCAAGAGCCATCAACGGCGAACGGCATTGCCCGGTATGGACGCCTTTGTAAAGGCATTTAAGCCTGATAAGACGCTTCTGATCGGCGGCGGCGGTCTCGACGTGGAGCTGTTTTTATCCATGGATGTGAACCGCTGGTTGCCCTGACGG
>CAZQZF010000034.1:0-13245 GCA_964597745.1 uncultured Zetaproteobacteria bacterium | reverse complement strand
CACGCACATAGCGCAAGTTCTTGATTCGCTTGGCTATATGAAAAAAGTGCTCATCACCAATAAGGTGATGACGCATTTTTTCATTACGCCCTTCAAATCACAAAAGGGCAAGATAGCCGTTTGGACGGCTGCAAGCCGCCCGAAGGGAGAGGGGCATGGATGCCCCGAATCAATACCTTACACTCTGCACGCACTTCCAACTGCTTTTTCTAGGTTGAAGAAACGCTTCTTGGTATCCTCCTTTACATCCATCCGCTTCGTTACATGTTCAGACCACCAATCCTGAAGCCACTGCCGGGATTTTGATTCTTCCACTGCCTTTATTTTGGCCTTAATCTGGTCAGAACCTCGAACAGTTTTATGCTCAAGGGTCGTCTCCACTTTCTTGCCGCTTTTCGCGGAGTCCGCCTGCTTTTCCTCCAGGACCCTGATCCTGGCTTTTAATTTTGCGCCGCGTTCAGCATTTTCATCCGAACTCGAAACTTAGCCCTTATGTTTTATGTCTTGATCGGCCCCATCAGCATTTCCGGCTTTTACCTGTCCGGATCCCGCTATCAGACAAATAACCGAAAAAATAACCACAAGATATTTTTGCATTTTTCCTCTCCATTACGAAAAAAAATCTTGGCAGGTCAATGAACCAACTTGATTTTGCCTGCATTTATAAGTCGCTCAGAATAGTAGTAGGTAAAAGCTCATAGAGCTTACAGTCCAAAATCTGGCCAAAATCCGGCCTTGCAAAACAACAGGTATGATCTTAGCGTGCGGCGCCTTCCGTTAGTATCCCTCGGATGTTACGGACAATATCCCTCGCTCGGAAGGCGCTTATGAATTCCGGGCGTAAACCGAGAGGCGCGCCATGTATTACGAAAATATATTCATCGTCAATCCCGATATTTCTCAGGAAAACACAGAAACATTCACCGATACGTTGATCTCGCGCGTGGAAAAAGCCGGCGGCAGAATTGTCAAACGCGAATACTGGGGCGTACGTCCGCTGGCTTACAGCATCGCCAAACGCAGGCGCGGCCATTATACCCTCCTCGTTGTGGATGGAGAGGCCAGAGCCGCCAAGGAGCTCGAACAGGTTCTTGGCCTGGATGAAAACGTTCTTCGTTTTCTAACCACCCGCTTGAACGAGCTCTCAGACGCCCCATCTCCTTTAATGCGCCGCAAAACAGGGGAAGAGAAAAAGGACGCAACTCAACCGGAAGATGAATCCAGTTCCGAAGGTAATGAAACGCCTGTCGAAAAGACCGTCCTGAAAGCAGATGCAAATGAAACAACCGGGGCAGATCTGGAAACGAAGCGCCCCCGGGAAGATTTATCTCAGGAAGAATCAACGATCCCTGCGAGCAGCGAACCCGCCAAAACAGAGACGGCGGAAAAGGATGCCCAGGGATAATATTAATCAGGTCAAACTTTCGGGAAGAGTTGATGAGATCCGTAAACGTTGGACGCCCGATGGCAGCCTGGCAGTCACTGCTGATCTCTATTTATCCAGACCAGGCCTCGGCCTGGTCAATGAAGCAGTGGAAAGAGAACAACCGCTGCCACTGCGCGCTCTTGCTGAACGGGCAGAATTATTACTCCGTTACCAGGGTAGAAACGTTGAGATAAAAGGGTGTCTGAGACGCCGGTATTACCACCGTTATAACACGACCAACTGGGGTCAGGTGGAAGTCTGGGTGGAAGATTGTCGTCCCAGCCACATTCAGGAGGAAGACCTATGACCGAAGAAATCGTTACCACAAAGGCTCCAGCCTCTTCTCCGCCGGGAACCAACAGGCCACGGCGTGAGTCGAATGAAAATCGGCGCCGTGAGACAAAACCACGGGGACGCTATCCCCGCCGGCGAAAATTCTGTAAATTTTGCGCCGACACTTCGGTAAAGATCGATTATAAAGACCCGGATCTCCTGTCCCGTTTTCTTACCGAACGTTACAAAATCATTCCTTCCAGGGTAACGGGAACCTGTGCTAAACACCAGCGGGCGCTGACCAGGGCCATCAAGCGCGCGCGCAACCTGGCCTTGATCCCGTTCACGCCTTTGCACCACGATTAGTGATGACCCGATCGGCAGCCACCCTACCGGCGTTCGCCGGCCTGATCCTGGG
The DNA here is from genome assembly GCA_964597745.1 of uncultured Zetaproteobacteria bacterium. Taxonomy (GTDB): domain Bacteria; phylum Pseudomonadota; class Zetaproteobacteria; order Mariprofundales; family Mariprofundaceae; genus CAYLYU01. The sequence continues at coordinate 11,128 of CAZQZF010000034.1, read as the reverse complement.
ACGCCGGTTACCTTGCGCAATTTTGGGTCTTGCCATGTTCTCGGCGATCCTGTGGCTGCCGAAGGCCGGGGCATCCCTGCTGCCCATGGCGCCACTTGCTACTGCACTTGGCCTGTTCATTCACCTGCTAACGCCCGGATTGTTTGCCATGGTGTTTTTTGGCGGTGGGTTTGCATTTTCCCTGCAGGCAGGCTTGCTGGCAAGCATCCTTACCGGACTCATAAATCTCAGCCTGCTCCCGGGATGGCTGCTGCTAGTGCTGTACGTTTTACTTCCGGTTTTATCGTCCTATCTGCTGCTCGCATCAAGGGGGATTGAACGCAGCTTGTATTGCCTGTCCATCGGACTCGGTATTGCCGTTCTGCTTGCTCTGGCGCTAGGCGCCAGCAATACCGATCTGTCACTGCAGGCGTACACCGACCAGTTACTGGCGCCGTTTTTCGCCCCTTTTGCGGAACAGATTCCCGCTGGTGTGGATGCTCAGGCCTTCAGAGAGGCATTGTCCAGCGTACGTCAGACGACAGTCATGATCTTTCCCGGCGCCATGACGCTTTTCGCATGGCTGATCTGGATGGGTAATGTACTGCTGGCACGCCGGCTTGCAAAATATTATGGTTTTTTCAATGGTCCGGAACTTCCCCTGTCCGGTGTCCATTTCAGCAAACGCGACAGCCTGGTCTTCTCCCTGCTTCTCCTGATCGCCGCCTTACTGACTGGAGGCACAATTCAGTACCTTGCCCTGAATGCCAGCATAGCTCTGGCTGGCCTGTTTGTAGTACAGGGACTCGCCGTAACTCTGGTATGGTTGAACCGGCGGGGAATCAGGATGTTGACCCTGCTGCTTTTCCCAATTCTGGTTGTGCAGCCGGTTATGATTCTTCCCTTTATCATCCTGGGGCTATTTGATGTATGGTTTGACTACCGTGGGAAAAATCATCCCGCTAATGGAGGAATATAATGCAATTGATTCTTTTGGAACGAATTGAAAGACTGGGTAATGTCGGTGATGAAGTGCATGTCAAAAATGGCTACGGACGAAACTTTCTCATTCCGAAAGGCAAGGCAGTGCCTGCAACCGAGGCGGACCGGCAGGTGTTTGAACGCCGTCGTCATATCCTGGAAGAAAGGCAACAGACTGCTCTTGAGCAAGCCCAGGCTATGGCGAAAACGCTTGCCAAGCTGGAACTGGACATCAAACGCGCCACCTCGGACGGCGAACACCTGTACGGATCGGTGTCTACAACCGATCTTGCCGCCTTGCTGACTGAAGCAGGTCATCCATTTGAACGCCGGCAAATCATTGTGGACGAAGCCATCAAGGCAACTGGTGAATACAGTTTCCGCGTTCGCCTGCACCCTGACGTATTGGCCAGCCTGAATGTCAAGGTCGAGTCCGAACACGCTTGAGTAAGGTCCAACCCATCACTACCGGCCTTCTCAAGGAGAAGATCCCACCGAACGCCTATGACGCCGAGCGCGCGGTGCTTGGCGGTGTGATGCTTGATCCGGATGCCTTTGAACGACTTGAAGGCAGCCTGCTTCCTGAGCATTTCTATGTGGAGGCGAATCGCCTGATCTTTGCCGTTATCCAGGATCTTACTTCCCATGGCACGCCAATCGATGTCTTGACCATCAAGGATCATCTTGTTCAGCGCGGCCAGTTATCAGCCATTGGCGGGGAGATCTATCTTGGTGAACTGATCGAAGCCGTCCCCACGGCTGCCAATATCAACCATTACGCCCAGCTTATCCGTGAACGAGCCATTTTGAGAGAGCTTCTCAGCGTCAGCAGCAAGGTCTCTCAAGATGTCTACGACGAGCGTGACAAACCCGTTGAGGAACACCTTGACATGGCGGAGCAGCGCATTCTGGCGGTGGCCGAACGATTCCAGCGCGCCCGCCCCACATTTTCCCGCATGAATGCCCTGATGGTGGAAACGTATAAACAACTTGAAGCCCGCTATGCGGACAAAAAGGCAATCACAGGCATTCCGACGGGATTTACGGACCTGGATGAAATGACCTCTGGCATGCAGAGGAATGACCTGATCATTATTGCCGGCAGGCCTAGCATGGGCAAGACGGCATTCGCGATCGACATTGCCCGTAACTCCTCCTTTGAAATGGATGGGAAGGAGGCTGTAGCGATCTTTTCGCTGGAAATGTCCTGCCAGCAAATCGCCATGCGAATGCTCGCTTCCGAAGCGCGTATTGATATGCAAAACTTGCGAACGGGTCGTTTCTCCAGGACAGACTGGAGTAAACTGGCCGCGGCTACCGGGGCTCTGGCCGAGTCCTCAATTTATGTCGATGATACGCCCGCCATTTCTGTTCTGGAAGTCCGTTCCAAATGCCGCCGTCTCAAGCGGGAAGCTGGCGGTCTGGCCATGGTGATTATTGACTATCTGCAGCTGATGAGCGGACGCGCGAATGCCGAGAGAAGGGATCTGGAAATCAGCGAAATCACCCGAGCCCTAAAAGGTCTCGCGAAGGAGCTCCATGTTCCCGTTCTCGTGCTGTCGCAACTCAGCCGCGCCGTAGAGGCACGAGCAGATAAACGGCCTATGATGTCGGACCTCAGGGAATCCGGCGCCATCGAACAGGATGCTGACGTCATCATGTTTGTCCATCGAAAAGAGATGTATAATAATGCTCCGGAAAACGAAGGTACGGCGGAACTGATTGTTTCCAAACAGCGCAATGGACCCATTGGTGATATCAAGCTTACCTTTATCAAGAAATTTACCCGGTTTGAAAATTTTTCCAGCCGGCCGGCCTTCGACGAATAGTTTTTCTCTGTGCCCTGGCGCCTGTGTGGTTCAATCTTTTCCTGTTTTGTTCCAGGCAGGTTGAATGATATGTCATGAGCCGGCCTGTTGCAGCCGAGATTAACATCTCCAATCTACGTCACAATTATCGCCTGTTAAGTCGGAGGGCGGCCACAGCTACGGTGATGGCTGTGGTCAAGGCCAATGCTTACGGTCATGACCTCGGATTGATCTCGGCTGCTCTTGCTTCCGAGGGCTGCCGGCAGTTCGCCGTTACCGATGCGGAGGAGGGATACAAGCTCAGACAATTGATCGGGCGGAAGGCGGATTTCGTGCTTCTTTCGGGTATTTTTGATGCCCAGGATGCGGAAGAATCCGTCCGCAGTAATTTGACTCCAGTCATCGCGACTGAATATCAGGCGCACCTCCTCATCGCCGCGGACTTTAACGGGCAGGTGTGGCTGAAGGTGGATACAGGCATGCAACGCATCGGGGCCGGAGACCTGGCCCGTCTTTACCGGACCTGCCGGGCCTCCGGCCTGCGTATCGCCGGAGTCATGTCCCATCTCGCCTGCGCCGATACGCCCGAGCATCCCTGTAACAGTCAACAGCTAAAGGAATTCAGGCGTATCTTGAGATCCGTGCCATCGGAAACCCATGCCTCATTGCTTAATAGCGCCGGTCTTGCCGCTATGCCGGAATTGAACTTTGATGTCGTTCGTCCCGGAATTGCCCTGTACGGCATTGAACCGGTAAAGGGTATTCAGTTAGGACTCAGGCCCGTCATGCGACTAACCGGCAGCGTCATGCAGATTCGAGATGTTCCAAAAGGGGCAACCGTCTCGTATGGCGCCACTTATACGGCAGACAGGGATATGCGTGTGGCCGTGATTTGTCTCGGATATGCGGACGGATTGCCGCGAGCCCTTTCAAATCATGGCGCCGGGATTTGGAGGGGAAGAAAGATACCCATTGCCGGAAGGATTTGCATGGATTATTGTATTCTGGACGCTGGATCCAGTGATATTCACCCGGGGGATGCGGTGGAGTTTTGGGGAGAGCAATTGCTGGCATCCGAGGTAGCCGCTTCGATCGGGACCATCGTCTACGAGCTTTTTACCCGGGTAAACGCTCGCGTGCCTCGCGTAGCCGTGGACAGATTCCAATGATCCGGCTTTTTGAGCGGATCGGCTCTGGTTTTGAACAATTATGTTTCACTTCAGGCCGTTATACCATGATGCTTGGCAAGATATTAACCCTCCTGCGCAAACCTCCATGGTACCCGCGTCTGATCGTTCAACAATCCGAGCAGGTAGGCGTCCAGTCCCTGCCCGTTGTCATGCTCACCGCCCTGTTTACCGGTATGGTTCTGGCCCTGCAATCCTATGTCGCCTTTCACAGATTTGGGGCCGACAGCATGGTGGCGGTTGTCGTGTCCCTGTCCATGGTGCGGGAATTGGGACCGGTACTGGTCGGCATTATGGTGGCAGGCAGAGTCGGCGCATCCTTTGCCGCCGAGCTGGGTACGATGCGGGTATCGGAACAGGTCGACGCCCTGTGGACGCTGTCCACGAATCCATTACGTTATCTGGTCATGCCGCGCCTGATTGCCGTTACGCTCATGATGCCCCTGCTGGTTGTGCTGGCTGATGTGATCGGCATTGCCGGCGGTTACCTGATCAGCATCTATCTACTGGGCCAGAATCCAACAGTGTATATCAATAACAGCACCCAGTATATGATGCTGAATGACTTTCATTCCGGGGTGATCAAGGCCGCATTTTTTGGCGGAATTATAGGTATTGTCGGCTGCTCAGAAGGATATTACTGCACCGGCGGCGCCCAAGGCGTCGGCAAGACAACCACTCGCGCCGTTGTTATCAGCGCCATGAGTATTTTGGTTTCCGATTACATTCTCACAGCTGTGATGTTTACATGAACACGCCCAAGATTAAGATCTGCGGCCTGAAAAAATGCTTTGACGGCCGGACTATACTCAATGGAATTGATCTTGAGGTGATGCCGGGTGAATCCATGATTGTTATTGGACTGTCCGGAGTTGGAAAGAGCGTATTGGTCAAATGTATTCTTGGTCTGATCAATCCCGATGATGGGCAAATTCTGGTAGATGGCGAGGACTGGTGCGTTCTTTCCGCCGAACAGCGTCTCAAGCGCATGCAAAGCATTGGCATGGTCTTTCAGGGCTCGGCCCTCTTCGACTCACTGCCGGTATGGGAAAATGTAGCATTCGCCCTTCTTCAGCGCGGCACGCCTCCAGGCGAGGCCAGAGAACGGGCGAGTAATGTCCTGAAACTGGTGGATCTTCCCGGTGTTGAAGAGAAAATGCCGGCCGAGCTTTCCGGTGGCATGACCAAGCGCGTCGGTCTGGCGCGAGCCATCTGTCACCGCCCGGAAATGATTTTCTATGATGAACCGTTGGCCGGGCTGGATCCGGTTATGTCGGATACCATTTCCCGCCTGATCCACCGTCTGCACAAAGAATTTCATGTAACTTCAGTGACTATCGCCCATAATATGAAGCTGGCCCGCACCATTGGTGATCGAATCGCCATGCTTTACCAGGGGAAGATTCATCGGCTTCTATCACCTGCTGAGCTAGATTCATGTCAGGATCCGGTAGTTCGCCAGTTCGTCGAGGGTCGATCCGAGGGGCCGATCCAATTGACAGAGGAGATTGTATGCGCGGCATAAGGCGGGGAACATGAGCCCGCAGGCCAGGCTGGGCGCTTTTGTACTTATTGCTATCGTGGCCTTCGGCCTGATTAGCAGCAAGATAGGAGGGTTTGTACTATTTAAGGAAAAAGCAAACGTCGTTGAAGCTGAATTCGACGATTTGATGGGGCTTGAACTGCAGGCGGCCGTTCGCATGGCCGGCGTCCGCGTCGGTACCGTGCAGGAGATTAAATTGCATGACAATCGGGGCGTGGTAAGCATTGCCCTGGAGCCATGGGTTAAGCTTCCGGCATCGACCCGAGCCATGATTATGGGACGCGGCATGGTTGGAGAAAAATACATTTCCCTCCGGGCCAAGCAGGGCGACCATAAATTACTGGCTCACGGAGCCATGATTCCGGCGGATCCCAGCGGTGATATGAATGTCTTCATTGCTCAGGTGGCCGGGATTGCGGATGAAATCCACTCGCTTATCAAGGAAGTTAGCCGCGTTCTCGGTTCCAAGGAGGGAGGACTGGCGATTGGCAAACTGGTGGACGATCTTGATTCAGCAGCCAACGAATTCAGCGGCCTTCTCAAGGATAATCGGGAAAACATCAAGGCAACCATGGTTTCCCTGCATGCTTCAAGCGAGAGCATTGAACAAAACCTTCCGCATATCCTTACGGATATCCACCATATCACATCGAATATCTCCATCCTTCTGGATAAAAACCGTGAGAATCTTGATCTGGCCGCAAAGGTCCTGCCAGAGGCCCTGAATGAAGGGAAAAAATTCTTCCATGAGGGTGGCGCTGTAACGGGTAATCTGGATAAGGTACTGTTGGATAATCGCGAGAATGCCTATCGAATGATCTTCGAGTTGCGCAAGATGGCTGAAAATCTCGATGAATTCAGCGATAACCTGCGCAGAAATCCGTGGAAGCTCATGATTAAACGGCCTGAAGTGCCGCCATCTCCCCGCGCCAAACAAAAGAAGATGGAAGAAATGCTGCTTTCGACGGGGCAAATGGGAATTGAGCCCGCTCATCAATAGTTCCTTACCCTGCCGTCTGACCTCTGGTCTTGGCCCGGTATTTATCTTCCTTGCTATTGGCCTGATCGGTCCACCGGCGCATGCCAAGAGCTATTTCGAGAGATCTCAGGAGCTTTACGAAGCAGGCGATGAGTCAGAGGCCAGACGCGCCCTCAGGCGGGAGCTCATGGTTCGCCCCGGCAATCTTGAAGCTCGATACAATCTGGCTGTCATGTTGGCACACATCAGCCATACAAAAGAGGCCGAAAGAGCCTACCTTGAAAACATGCGCCGGGGAGCGCACCTGCCCACCATCATTAATTTAAGCGCCATGTATACCCGGCAGGGAAAGAGGGATCAGGCTATCCAGCTTCTTAAACAGGCATCCAGGACTTTTCGTTCCGAGTCAGCTCCATGGTATCTCCTTGCCCAAATGGCGGAACAGGATGGCAACATTGGGCTTGCCAGACACAATTATCAGAACTCCATCAAGGCCGATCCCCTGAACGGGTTTGCCCACATCCGCTTCGCGCGCTTTCTTTCCAGACATAAAGATCCATCTCAAGCCCTGATACATGCCAGACGGGCGACAGGACTTGTTCCCGGTTGTGCGCCCTGCTGGGAAATTCTGGGAGATGTACTTTGGAAGGCAGGGCAGCTGAAACAATCCTACGCCGCGTACCAAAAGAGTTCAGCAATCTCTCCTGGCAGACGGATCCGCAAACGCATGGTGAAATTGCTGTATGCAATGGGGGAAAAAGAACGCGCCCGCAACATGGAACGCGGCCTTAAACTGATGCCATGAATCCGCCGCGCAACCAATACATGAAGCTATAAAGGTCTATACTAACACTGTGATAAGTTCTACCTGTGCTTCACCCATTGTCTTCAGCGAGTCCAAATTGGGCTCGCTGGGCGTAGAACTTGAATGGATCACGGTTGACGGAAGAAATGGAAACCAGATATCGGCAGCGCCCGGACTGCTTGCCGAAATCGGGGAAACCCCTCGTATCAAGGCCGAGTTGTTCACCTCCACTATCGAAATTAATAGCAGCATTCACTCTCGAACCCATGCCTGCATGAGCGAACTGCAAGATATCTATAATGAAGTCAGTAACCGTTTACGCAATCATGGAGCCGCCCTGCTGGCCTCCGGCACGCACCCATTCTCCCGCTGGCAGGACCAAACGGTAAGCGACGATCCGCGCTACCACAAACTGGTCAGACGTCTGCAATGGATGGCCCGGCGGTTCAATATTTTCGGTATTCATGTCCACGTTGGCATGCCGAACGGTGAGACTTGTATCAGGGCCATGAACCGCCTGATTCCGATCACGCCGGCCTTTCTGGCCATTTCCGCCAATTCCCCTTTCTGGACGGGCCATGATACGGGACTAGCCGCCTGCCGTGTTAAGATCTTCGAGGGGCTAAGTCAGGGAGGGATGCCGTTCTATTTTAAGGGATGGGAGGATTTTGAACATTGTGTAGAACGCCTGATCGGTACTGGCAGTATCGATTCCATCAGGGAGATCTGGTGGGAAATGCGGCCGCATCCGGATTTTGGCACCCTCGAGGTACGCATCGGCGACATGCCCGCAACCCTGGATGACGCCCTCGCCTATACCGCTTACGTTCGGGCCGAAGCCATGGCTGCCGCTAATGACAGTATTGTGACTATGATTCACCCCAGTCTGGTCAGGGAAAACCGGTGGCGCGCATGCCGCTATGGCATTCGTGCTGAAATCATCGATCCTGAAACCGAGAAGATTGTCCCGGTCATGGACTGGATTGAGGCCCGTCTGGACAGACTCAGGGAACACGGCGCCGATGATCCGGACATCGGCATAGTCAGGGATCATCTGCCCTATTGGCGACAACAGGGTGATGGCGCCTGTAGACAGCGTCTCATCCATGCCCGACGGCCGCGGGAAACGGATATGATCAGGCGGATGCGGAATGACGGTTGGCGCCATGCGGACTGAGGCCCTGCAAAAGGCCGTTCGTGAGGTCATGCCCGAGGTCATTAACCTGAGACGCGATCTGCATCGAAACCCTGAACTTTCAGGCCAAGAAAAAGACACATCCGAACGAGTCGCGGAGTTACTGAAAAACGCCGGCATTTCTGTGCGAAGAAACATTGGTGGATATGGGATGTTGGCAAGAATTGGAACCGGACGCGAAACTGGCTGGATTGCCCTGCGTGCGGATATGGACGCCCTTCCTGTCCAGGACGGAAAACAGACCCAATATTCATCTACGATCCCTGATATCTGCCATGCCTGCGGCCATGACGCACATACCGCCATGCTGGCCGGCGCCGCTCTGGTCCTGGCCCGGATGCCAAATGAACTCGCCAGCAATGTCGCCTGCATTTTTCAGCCGGCTGAGGAAACTGCGGAGGGTGCGGCAGCCATGCTGAGCGATGGCGTCTTTGATGATTTTCAACCTGAACGCATCCATGCCCTGCATGCGTATCCCTATTTGCCAAGTGGAAGCCTGGGATTGAGAAATGGGATGATGTGCGCCGCGGCCGATATGTTTGAAGTGGAAATCAAGGGCCGGGGCGGCCATGCCGCACGCCCGCATGAATGCATCGATGTTATTCTGATCGCCAGCCAGATCATCCATTCACTACACCACATTGTCAGCCGCCGGATCAATCCCCTGCATCCTGCTGTTTTGTCCATCTGCCAGATCGAAGGTGGAAAGGCGGCCAATGTCATTCCGGAATCGGTGCGCTTTTCCGGTACCGTACGCAGCCTCTACCCTGAAACACATGAAGAGATACGTACCCGTATGGATCGTATCATCCGTCAGACAGCGGAGACTTGGGGAGCTACCGCGCATTTCTCCATAAGACAGACTATTCCCGTTCTAAGAAATGATCCGGAGGTCATGTCCATGATTCGTCAACGATTTTGCTATTTGTTACCGGAAGCGCGCATTGTGGATATTGACGAACCCTCCATGGGCGGCGAAGACTTTGCTGAATTCCTGACTCAAATACCCGGCGCTCTTGTGCGGCTGGGAACAGGGGGCGGCCCGGCAACCCGCTATCCCCTGCATCATCCATGCTTTGATATCGACGAATCAGCCATGGAAATCGGCGTCGCCGCCCTGGTCAGCCTCTGTCTGGCTCTGCCGGCAAACCACTAACCGTGAACCCATGAACCCTCGCCCTTTTACAAATCACTTGAAAACCGCGCCTTCTGGCCCCATAAGACAGCTATGATACGTTTTCTGTTTCTCCTGTTCGTTCTGACTCCGCTGCTGGAGCTATATCTGCTGATTGAAGTTGGCGGCCAGATTGGCGGTCTGTCCACCATCCTGCTGTGCCTGGCAACCGCCGCCCTCGGCGGTTTTCTGGTCAGATTGCAAGGTATTCAGATGCTGTTTTCCGCCCGCAGAGAGATGGCTTCCGGCCATGTACCGGCTGAATCCGGTCTGCATGGCCTGATGCTTGTGGTTGCCGGACTGCTCCTGTTGACGCCGGGGTTTTTCACCGACTCCATCGGCTTTATCCTCCTTATACCTGCATTCAGAGGCTGGCTGATCAACCGCATGTTTCCCCATCAGCCGGGAAGGCAGACATGGATTGAGGCCGAGATTATTCAACATGACGATCCCCATCTGCGATGAATGCGGCATAAGCCAATCGCGGGAAGGGATGATAATTTCTGAGCTATATCTTCCTTGACGTACTGGTAACACCGAGACACGATGAGTCCCCTTTTCATATTCCCTTAATACATGATATCCAGGATCACTATTCTTTCAGGAGGCTTTTATGCAACAAATACAGATATCCAGATCAACTTCGGTTGTTGATTCAAGGATCTCATTTCTGGGAAAAACCTATGGTATGCTGGCACTCTGCATCGCCGCGGGTTCCCTTGGCGCCTTTGCCTCCATGGGCATGGCATTTCCCTATCAACATCCGTGGATGATGATGTTCATCATGATGGGCGGCATAACTCTGGTACAGGGCGTCCGGCATATCAAAGGTCTGAATATACTGGCTCTGCTCGGTTTTGGAGCCATTACCGGCATGTCCATCGCACCGCTGGTCAGCTTCGTAGCCGCCAAATCCGGCATGCTGGTTGCGCAGGCGTTTATGACCGCGGCCGTATCATTCGTGGGACTCACGGCGTATACATTCATCTCAAGGAAGGACTTCTCATTTCTGAAGGGTTTCGTCTGGACCGGCCTGATCGCCCTGATCGTGCTGGGAGTCTCGAACTATTTTTTCTTTGCCTCACCGATCATGGCTCTGGCCGGCGCCGGTGTTGGCGTGCTGCTGTTTTCCGCCTTTATTCTCTATGACACGTCCAACATTCTACGCACTTACCCCGACAATGAGTATATTGCCGCGGCGATGACCCTGTATCTGGATGTGTTCCTGTTGTTTCAGAATCTATTGTTTCTGTTCGGCATGGGTGGAGATGATTAACCCGCATATTGCACGAAGGATTTGGAATTCAGGGTTGAGCTGGCAAAGCAGACTGATTGATCGGGCGAGGAAGCATAGCAATAGCTATGGTTTGAGACCGATCGGCCAGTATGCGAAGACAGATCGGGCCTGAAACCGAATAGGACAGTAAGCGCTTAACGAACCCCCTGTCCGGATTATTTTGCAATGGCGGTAAGATCA
>CAZQZF010000033.1:11690-13434 GCA_964597745.1 uncultured Zetaproteobacteria bacterium | reverse complement strand
AGCAGGGCCGGCCCGGTGCTGGTGGATATACCCAAGGATATCAGCCTCTCCGTCGGTGAGTTTCATTACCAGGAAGCGATAAACATGCGGTCCTATAAACCTGTTACCTGCGGCCATCCCGGGCAGATAAAAAAAGCCGTCAACATGATGTTGAAGGCAAAACGCCCGATATTTTATACCGGAGGCGCCATCAACGGCTGTCAGGGAAGCGCTGAATTGCTTACCCGGCTGGTTCAAAAATTAAATTTTCCCATCACTCAGACGCTGATGGGCCTGGGCGGAGTTCCCCATGACAGCACCCAGTTCCTGGGCATGCTGGGCATGCATGGCACCTATGAGGCCAATATGGCGATTTCCCATTGTGATCTTCTTATCGCCATAGGCGCCCGTTTTGATGATCGCGTGACTGGAAGACTTGATGCATTTGCACCTGAAGCGCAGGTCATTCATGTCGATGTGGATCCATCCTCCATTTCCAAAAACGTACATGCTCATTTGCCTATTGTCGGCGATGTGAAATGCGTACTACGGCAATTTCTGGATATATTAGATACAAAGGGCGCAACCCCGGATGTCGGGGCACTGGCTGTATGGTGGAGTCAAATCAGTAAATGGCGGAATAAACACTGCCTGGAATTCACACAGGATGCTAACAGCCCTATCAAACCGCAATATGTGATTCAACAGTTGTATGAATATACGCATGGAGATGCAATTATCTCTACTGAGGTCGGGCAGCATCAAATGTGGGCGGCCCAGTATTATGGCTTCAGGAAACCGCATCGATGGCTGACTTCAGGAGGTCTGGGAACGATGGGATATGGCCTGCCAGCGGCCATTGGCGCGCAACTGGCAAAGCCTGAAGCAACCGTGATTGATATTGCCGGGGATGGATCCATTCAGATGAACATTCAGGAACTTGGCACAGCGATTCAGTACAAGTTACCTGTAAAAGTCGCGATCCTGAATAACGGTTATCTTGGTATGGTGCGGCAGTGGCAGGAGATGTTTTATGAATCCCGTTATTCCCATTCCTACTTTGATTCCCTGCCGGATTTTGTGAAATTGGCAGAGGCGTATGGAGGGGCTGGATTCCGTATTGAGAACCCCGCGGAGGTAGGTCCAACCATTGAGAAGACCCTGGCAATCAGAGACCGGTTTGTTTTGATGGATTTTGCAGTCTCGCAGCAGGAAAATGTTTACCCGATGGTTCCTGCCGGCGCGGCGCTTGATGAGATGATTCTGGAATGAGGCATACCATCGCAGTCCTTGTTGAAAATGAATTCGGCGTCCTGACACGCGTTGCCGGCCTGTTTTCCGCCCGTGGATACAATATTGAAAGCCTCAGTGTTGCACCAACCATGGATGACACCCTGAGTCGAATGACGCTTGTTACCCGTGGAGATGAGCGGGTCATCGAACAGATTAAAAAACAGCTCAACAAGCTTGTGCCTGTTATCAAGGTTGAAGACATGACCCGGCAGGCTCATATGGAACGTGAGTTGATGCTGGTCAAGGTGATAGCCAAATCAGATACACGGGCGGAGATCCTGCGCATGGCTGAAATTTTCCGCGCCAATGTTGTCGATGTTTCCGCCTCCAGCTATACGATGGAGATTACCGGTAAGGCCAAAAAACTTGAAGCGTTTCTGCGCATGCTACTCCCCCATGGCGTAATTGAAATGGTACGCACCGGGCCAGTTGGCATGAGTCGCGGCGCCGCCCCTATGTTTTCGGAAGAGAA
>CAZQZF010000033.1:0-11590 GCA_964597745.1 uncultured Zetaproteobacteria bacterium | reverse complement strand
GTTCCTGCCGGGAGTAGCCGTCCAAGAATGACATTTTCCTTCAGTCCATGCAGCCAATCTACCCTACCTGCCAACGCAGCCTCGGTTATAACCCGCGTTGTTTCCTGAAACGAGGCAGCTGAGATAAATGAATCTGTCGACAGGGATGATTTGGTAATGCCAAGCAACAATGGCTCAAAGACAGCAGGTCGCTTTCCTTCAGCCTCAAGCTTTCGATTGGTAGCGAGCGCCTGTTTGCGATCCACATGCTCACTGGCAATAAAACTTGAGTCAGCCGGATCCGTAATCAGCACCTTACGCAACATTTGCCGCACAATCACTTCAATGTGTTTATCATTGATCTTAACGCCCTGAAGCCGGTATACCTCCTGCACCTCATCCACCAGATACTTGGCCAATGCCTCAACGCCTAGAACACGTAAAATATCATGTGGCGCCGTTGAACCTTCCATCAATCGTTCGCCTTTGCGAACTCGATCGCCCTCTTGAACGATGATATGGCTTCCCTTTGGAATAAAATACTCTTCCGGCTTGGAATCATCATCAGGATTGACAACAACCCTGCGCTTACCGCGCAGATCCTTGCCAAAAGACACGACTCCATCAATGGCGGAAATAAGCGCGTAGTCTTTTGGCTTTCGCGCCTCGAACAGCTCGACGACACGTGGCAGACCCCCCGTAATGTCCTTAACCTTTGAAGTTCCCCTGGGAATCCTGGCCAATACATCTCCGGCCTTGACCTCTTCACCAATATCCACATGAATGATAGCCCCGGGAGACAGAAAATAGCGGGCCGGCACCCCCGTGCGTGGCAGGATTATTGGATCTCCTTCCGGGTTCTTGGGATCGACAATCTGGACCTGAGGACGCAAGGATACCTTACGGCTACTGGCCGGCTGGATGACTACGCGGTTGGTCAGGCCGGTGACATCATCCATTTTCTCGCGCATGGTAATGCCATCTTCAATATCCTCATAACGAATCCGTCCCTTCACTTCGGAGACAAGCGGCATCGTGTATGGATCCCAGTCCGTCAGTATTTGCCCTGCCTTGATCTTAGCGCCCGTCTGTACATGCAGGCGTGCACCGTAGGGCACCTTGTGGCGCTCGAGTTCAATCCCCTTGGCATCGACAATAACCATTTCCGTATGTCTGTTAATCACCACATTGATCCCGCTCTGATCACGGACCAGAACCTCGCTTTCAAGAAGCACTTTACCCGCCACCCTGGATTCAATATTGGCCTGTGCCGCAGCCCTTGAGGCGGTGCCACCAATGTGGAAGGTCCGCATGGTTAGCTGGGTGCCCGGCTCACCAATACTCTGGGCGGCAATAACACCCACCGCTTCACCAAGGTTCACGGGCATTCCGTGTGCAAGATCCCGTCCATAACATAAGGCGCACACTCCGTCCTCAGCCTCACAGGTCAATACGGACCGAATGCGAACGGACTCGATCCCCATTTTATCAATTTTGGCAACCAGTTCTTCATTGAGCATGGTATTCGGAGGAATGATTTCATCATCTGAGTCAGGATCAGTAACGGCCTCGAGCAGCACGCGTCCAAGCACCCTTTCCGACAATGCCTCAATGACTTCTCCTCCTTCCACGAGAGGCATGATTGTGATGCCATCTTTAGTGCCGCAGTCCTGAATTTTGACCGTGCAGTCCTGAGCAACATCGACCAACCGGCGAGTAAGATAGCCGGAATTGGCAGTCTTCAGGGCTGTATCAGCCAGACCCTTACGGGCGCCATGCGTTGATATGAAATATTGCAAAATGGTCAGGCCTTCGCGAAAGTTGGCTGTAATCGGAGTTTCAATGATGGAACCATCCGGTTTCGCCATGAGCCCCCGCATGCCGGCAAGTTGACGGATCTGCTGGGCCGATCCACGGGCTCCGGAATCAGCCATCATAAAGACGGAGTTAAAACTTTTTGCTTCCTCCTGTCTGCCGTCAGCGGATTTGACAGTTTCCGTCGCAAGATTTGACATCATGGCGCGGGCTACGGCCTCGGTCGTATGGGTCCACAGATCAACCACCTTGTTGTATCTCTCGCCCTTGGTGATCAACCCGTCGGCATACTGCTTCTGAACCGCCTTTACCTGATTTTCCGTGTCCCCGACCAGCCTGGATTTCTCCGGTGGTATAGTGATATCATCAAGTGAAAATGACGATCCGGACTTTGTCGCGTACGTATAACCAAGAACCATCAATCTGTCGGCCAGAAGAACAGTCGCCTTGTTGCCGGCTACCCGGTAACAGTATTCAATCAGGGTCGCGACTTCACGTTTATTGAGTTCCCTGTTGACACAGGAAAATGGCAACTCTTCAGGTAAAACTGAGGCCAAAATAGCCCGGCCGGCAGTCGTCTCTTCTCTTTTACCGCGAACACGACAGATGATTCTGCTATGCAGGCCAAGCTTACCGGCTTCACAAGCCCGAATGACCTCCGTGGAAGATGATAAGACCATGCCTTCTCCCAAACCAAATGGCCGTTCCTGTGTCATATAATAGAGGCCCAGCACAATATCCTGCGTGGGCACGATGACAGGCTTGCCTGTGGCCGGTGAAAGGATGTTATTTGTGGACATCATCAATGCCCTGACCTCGGTCTGCGCCTCTATGGACAACGGCACATGGACCGCCATTTGATCGCCGTCAAAGTCCGCATTGAACGCCGTACAGACCAGGGGATGCAATTGAATGGCCTTGCCTTCAATCAATAGCGGTTCGAATGCCTGAATACCCAGGCGGTGAAGGGTAGGCGCCCGGTTCAGCATGATGGGATGCTCAACGATGACCTCAGCCAGCATATCCCAGACTTCAGGGATCTCCTGCTCAACAAGTTTCTTGGCCGCCTTGATCGTAGTAGCCATTCCTTTCGCTTCCAGCTTATGATAAATAAAAGGTTTAAACAGTTCGAGGGCCATTGTTTTTGGAAGGCCGCACTGATGGAGCTTGAGCTGGGGCCCAACCACAATCACTGACCGGCCAGAATAATCGACCCGTTTCCCCAGAAGATTCTGGCGAAAACGTCCCTGCTTGCCCTTGATGACATTTGACAGGGATTTTAGTGGCCTGCGGCTGCGGCCGGTAATGGGCTTTGAGCGCCGTTCATTATCAAAAAGCGCATCAACCGACTCCTGCAACATCCTTTTTTCATTCCGCGTGATGATCTCGGGGGCTTTTAGTTCCAGCAACCTCTTCAGCCTGTTGTTTCGGTTGATGACGCGCCGGTAGAGATCGTTCAGATCTGAAGTGGCAAAACGCCCGCCATCAAGCGGGACCAGGGGTCTGAGCTCAGGCGGCAGGATGGGAATAACTTCAAGCACAATCCACTCCGGTTTATTGCCGGAATGGAGCATGGCCTCAACCGTCTTCAGACGCTTGGTCAGTTTTACCAGCCTGGTCTCCGCCTTGGTGGCGGCAATCTGGGCTCGCAGACTCTGGCTTTCCTCTTTAAGGTCCATATTCTTGAGCATCTCGCGGAGCGCTTCAGCCCCCATGCCAACGCGAAATTCCTCTCCATATTCCTCAAATGTTTCCATATATTCGTCTTCGGTCATGATCTGGTACTGATCCAGTGGCGTCAGACCGGGGTCCAGAACTACATAGGACTCGAAATAGAGGATCCTTTCCAGTTCCTTGAGAGTCTTATCGAGCAAAAGGCCGATACGAGAGGGAAGGCTTTTTAGAAACCAGATATGCGCCACGGGGGAGGCAAGGTCGATATGCGCCATGCGTTCACGCCTGACCTTGGACTGGATGACCTCGACGCCGCATTTTTCGCACACAACACCGCGATGCTTCAGGCGCTTGTACTTGCCGCAAAGACACTCGTAATCCTTGATGGGGCCAAAGATCTTGGCGCAAAACAGACCGTCACGTTCCGGCTTGAATGTACGATAGTTGATCGTTTCGGGTTTTTTGACTTCTCCGTATGACCAGGAACGAATCTTTTCGGGGCTCGCAATGCCTATGCGAAGCCCGTCAAAGTCCTCAATCTGACTGGGTTTCTGAAACATTCTCAGAAGTTCATGCATAGTCTAGACCTCCTGTCCGGATTTGTTTTTCTTAATAAGATCAACATCAATTGCCAGCGCATTCAGTTCCTTTGTCATGACATTGAAGGATTCTGGAATGCCTGCCTCGAAACTCATATCACCCTTGACAATGGACTCATATAATCTGCTGCGCCCCGCAACATCATCAGACTTTACTGTCAGCATTTCCTGCAGGGTGTAGGCGGCGCCATAGGCCTCAAGTGCCCAGACCTCCATTTCTCCCATGCGTTGGCCGCCGAACTGGGCCTTGCCGCCAAGCGGTTGCTGAGTAACCAGGGAGTAGGGACCGGTAGACCTGGCGTGGATTTTCTCATCAACAAGGTGATGGAGTTTGAGTATATACATGTAACCGATGGTGACGGGGTGATCAAAGAGTTCACCGGTACGTCCGTCATACAGGGTCGTCTGACCATTCTCCGGCAACCCTGCCAGGGATAGCAATGACCGGATATGGTCTTCGGAAGCCCCGTCAAAAACCGGGGTGGCAATGGGAACGCCTTTGCTTAAATGTTGTGCCTGCTTAACCAGTTCCTGCGCTTTCATGCCCTTGATGGCTGCGCAGGCGGAATCATCACCGGCATAAATACTGAGCAGGAGCTCCTTCAACTCATCCTGTCCGGCCTTGGTTTGCAAGAGTCTGGTGATCCTGTCACCCAGTCCCTTTGCCGCCCAACCCATATGAATTTCAAAGATCTGGCCGATGTTCATACGGGATGGAACTCCAAGAGGATTGAGGATGATATCGATAGGCGTTCCGTCCGCCGTGAAAGGCATATCTTCTTCGGGCACAATAATCGAAATAACACCCTTGTTACCGTGACGGCCGGACATCTTATCCCCTGGTTGCAGCTTGCGTTTCACTGCCAGAAACACCTTGACTATCTTGATAACGCCGGGCTTTAATTCGGAACCCTCACGTACTTTGGACACCTTTTCCTCAAACCTGGCTTCCAAACGGGCATGCTCCTTCTCCATGCCTTCCAAAACGGTGGCCATGTTCTGATTGGCCTCATCATCCTGCACTGAAATGGATGTCATATCCCTCAGTTTCAGTCCGTCCAGGTGTTCATCTTTAAGCACAGTTCCCTTTCTCAGGCCAGGCATTTTCGCTACTTTCTGACCCTTCAGAAGATCATGGAGACGTGAAAGCACATTGGCTTCGAGAATACGCCGTTCTTCCTCCTTATCGCGATAAAGCAGTTCAACATCGTCGGACTCAATAGCCAGAGCCCGCTCATCCTTTTCATCACCGCGGCGGGTGAGCACCCGTACATCAACAACCACTCCCTCAACTCCGGGCGCTACCCTGAGCGACGAATCTCGCACATCAGATGCCTTCTCTCCAAAAATGGCATGTAGTAATTTTTCCTCGGGTGATAGCTGCGTTTCCCCTTTTGGAGTTACCTTGCCGACCAGAATATCCCCCGGTTTTACTTCCGCGCCTATGCGGCTGATACCGGATAAATCCAGATGCCTGAGCGCCTCTTCTCCAACATTTGGAATATCGCGGGTGATCTCTTCATCACCAAGTTTTGTCTGACGGGATGTGCATTCAAATTCTTCGATATGAATTGAAGTGAATGCATCTTCCCTGACAAGTTTTTCGGAGATAATGATGGCATCCTCAAAGTTATAACCGGCCCACGGCATAAATGCGACCAGTACATTTCGTCCCAGAGCCAGCTCTCCAAGGTCAGTATTGGGTCCATCGGCTATGATATCCCCTTTATGCAGGATATCTCCCACCTTCACAAGGGGCTTCTGATTGAAGCAGGTATTCTGGTTGGAGCGGCGATACTTGAACAAGCGGTAAATATCCACCCCCGGCACGCCCGCCACCTCTTCATCTTTATTGACACGCACAACGATGCGGCTGCCATCCACACGCTCGATCTGGCCGCCTCGCCGGGCTACCATCGTCACACCGGAATCCCTGGCTACAACAGCCTCCATACCAGTGCCAACCAGGGGTTTATCCGTACGAATCAGGGGAACAGCCTGGCGCATCATATTCGCACCCATTAAGGCGCGGTTTGCATCATCATGTTCAAGAAACGGAATAAGTCCGGCGGAAATGGACACCACCTGGGAAGGAGAAACATCCATATGATGGATCTCGGAAGGCAGCGCCATAATGAATTCTCCGGCCTGGCGGCATTGAACCATATCATTCGTAAACACCCCGTTTTCATCCACTCTGGCATTAGCCTGAGCAATCACATACTTGGCCTCTTCAATGGCCGACAGATATTCCACTTCATCCGTAACGCGTCCCTCGATCACTTTTCGATAGGGCGTCTCAATAAACCCGAAAGAATTGACTTTGGCATAACATGAAAGGGAGTTAATAAGCCCGATATTTGGTCCTTCGGGGGTTTCAATCGGACACAATCGTCCATAATGGGTTGGATGCACATCGCGTACTTCAAAACCGGCGCGTTCACGTGAAAGACCGCCGGGTCCTAAGGCGGAGATGCGTCGTTTGTGCGTAACCTCGGAGAGAGGATTGGTCTGATCCATAAACTGAGACAGTTGGGAAGACCCGAAAAACTCGCGGACAGCCGCAATCATCGGCTTGGCATTGACGAGATCCGATGGCATGACCTCGGCCAGATCACTGGATGATAACCGTTCCCTGACAGCACGCTCCATGCGGACAAGCCCGAGGCGTATCTGATTTTCAAGAAGTTCCCCTACCGATCTCAGACGCCGATTGCCGAGATGATCAATATCATCCACCTCGCCAATCCCGTCCTTCAATTTCAGGAGGGTATCCAGGGTAAGGAGGATGTCCTCGGTACGCAATATACCCTGATCAAGATGTACCTGGTCATTGCTGATGCCAAGCCTGCTGTTCAATTTCATGCGGCCTACTACGGACAAATTATAGCGGGATGTGTCAAAGAACATGGACTCAAAAAGTGCCTTTGCGGTTTCCACCGTAGGCGGTTCGCCAGGACGCATCATGCGATAAATTTCAACCCTGGCTTCCTCCTTACTCTGCACCTGCTCAAGACGCAATGTATCGGACAGCCACGGACCACGGCGCAGGGAATCGATAAATAGACATTCAAACTTTTTGATGCCTGCCGCCTGCAGGGCGGAGATTGACTCTTCGGTCAATTCTTCATTGGTATCCAGAAGGATCTCTCCACCCTCGATGACGATGGGTTCGGCATTGACCTGGCCGGCAACCACGCTGAGGGGAACATCAACCCACTCAATCTTGGCTTCCTCAAGCTTTTTGACCGCAAAAGGGCTGATCTTTTTGTTTTCCGCAACGATAGTCTTTCCGCCAATCTTGATGGGGATCAGCGCCCGGCTTCCCAGAAACTGATCAGGCTGGAAATGCATCTGCAAGCCCCCCCTGTAAAAGCGAAACATTCGCCGTTCATAAAAGCGATCCAGAATCTCTTGCGTACTGAACCCCAATGCCTTTAGAAGGACGCCAGCAGGCATCTTACGGCGCAGATCGATACGAAAATAAATATAATCCTTGGCATCAAACTCGAAATCCAGCCATGAGCCTCGGTAGGGAATGATCCTTGCCTTAAACAACAATTTACCAGTTGCCTGGACCTTGCCCTTGTCATGATCAAAGAAAACGCCAGGCGAGCGATGCATTTGTGAAACAATGGCCCGCTCCGTCCCGTTTATGATAAAGGAACCATGATCGGTCATCAGCGGAATTTCGCCCATGTATACGGACTGATCCCGGACCTCGCGAATATGCCGTTTCCTGGAAGCGCCCTTTCCTCCCTTATCATAGATGGCCAGACGCAGATTTACTTTCACGGGAAGGGCATAGGTCAAATCACGCCGGCGACATTCATCCTGATCATAGCGGGGAGGACTATATTCGAAATTGATAAACTGCAGCTCCGCGTTTCCGGTGTAATCCTTAAGAGGAAAGACGCTTTGAAACACTTTAGCCAAACGAGAGGTATTGGGGTCCCTGGCTTCGCCGCCCACGCCGATAAAATCAACATAGGATGCCGTTTGCAATTGCAGCAGGTTGGGCATCTTTATTGGAGAGGAAATGGTTCCAAAGTTCTTGCGAATGGGTCGATTGCCACTATAGTTTGTCTTCATAATAACCTCTCAATAACGATGATGGAAAAAGCGAAAAAGGAAGCTTTCCGGCTGCGCAGCCGCCGCCGGAGAAACTTCCATGAATGGCACGCAAAAAAAATCCTTATTTAATCTCGACAGTAGCGCCTTGCTCCTCAAGTTTTGCCTTGATTTCCTCAGCTTCTTCCTTGGTTGCTCCTTCCTTAACGGCCTTGGGAGCACTCTCGACAAGCTCTTTGGCTTCCTTAAGGCCAAGGCCTGTGATTCCCCGTACCGCTTTGATGACCTGGATCTTTTTCTGTCCGAATGAAGCCAGAACGACATCAAACTCGGTCTGTTCCTCCGCGGCGGCTCCAGCTTCACCACCCGTTGCAGCTGCGGCGACCACCGCCACAGGCGCGGCAGCTGAGACACCAAATTTTTCCTCCAAAGCCGAAACAAGTTCCGACATTTCAAGCACAGTCATCGTTTCAATTGCCGATATAAATTCATCTTTTGTCAATGTTTTTGCCATATTAAGCTCCTTTTAGTTTATGATTTAATTGAATAAAAAACAGCTTGATTTCAAGCTGCTTCTTTCTGGTCTCGAATGGCGGCCAGGGTCCGAACAAATGAAGCTGGAACATCGGCCAGAGTCCGTACAAACCTGTTTACAGGCGCCTGCAGACTGCCAAGCAACTTTGCCAGCAGCACTTCACGGCCAGGCAGGCTGGCCAGGGCAACCACCGCGGATATATCAATGACCTTGCCATCAAGTACGCCGCCACGAATCCTCAATGCCTCATTCTTCTTGGCGAATTCACTGACCACCCTCGCAACAGCAACCGGATCCATGCCGTAGGCCACGGCTGTTGGACCCGTAAAGAGATCCTCCGCGGCAGCGAACCCGGTGCCTTCAATTGCCCGTTTCGCCAAGGAATTCTTCACCACCTGAAAGGACACATCCTCCTGGTGAAGTTTTCTCCGAAGGTCGGATATTTCAGCCACGCTGAGCCCGCAGTAGTGGGTAAGCACCCCCGCGATATTACCTGACCAGGCAGCATTCAACTGCTCAACCACTTTATTCTTTTCCTTACGCTGCACCAACACCTCCTTGTTTGCGATCCGCGTTAAGGAGCTTATATGCTCTCTTTCCATCTATGAGGGATGTTTCCTATTAAGCAACTATGCACCCACGGTCTTGGACGGATCGTCCATTAACAATCGACTATCGACAATCAGTAAGTCTGAAAGATCGATAGCTGGTAGCTAATTCTTTTATTATGGAATCATAAAAAGTTCATCCATAAACTTTTACAGGCTTCCCATATCCACTCGAACTCCGGCGCCCATGGTCGATGAGATGACCATGCTCTGCATATAACGCCCTTTTACGGAGGCGGGTTTTAATCGATTCAATTCATCCGTCAGGGCTCGTATATTCTCAACCAGCCTCGTGGCATCAAACGAACGGCGTCCGACAGGGGCATGCACGACACCCCCTTTATCACAACGAGCCTCAATTCTGCCAGCCTTGATCGCAGTAACGGCCTTACCAACATCCATGGTCACAGTACCAAGTTTCGGATTGGGCATCAGCCCCCTGGGACCTAGAATCCGTCCAAGCTTGCCAACCTGCGCCATCATATCGGGCGTGGCAACCGCGGTATCAAAATCCAAAAAACCGCCCTGGACTTTTTCAACGAGTTCCTCAGCTCCCACTACATCGGCTCCGGCATCTTCAGCTTCCTTTGCCTTCGCGGCTTTGGTAAACACAAGAACCCGCATCTTCTTTCCCGTGCCATGCGGCAGGCTAATGCTGCTGCGGATCATCTGTTCAGCGTGGCGGGGATCAACACCCAGCTTAACCGCCACATCCACGGATTCATCAAACCGCACCTTTGGTTGCGCCAGCACGGACTCAACGGCTGCCTCCAGGGCAACATTCGTTTCCGGCGCCAAATTAATGGCCGCTTGCATACGTTTTGAAACTCTGGCCATGTTCACCTCCTGAGCTTGAAAAAATTATAAAAAATCTATCCATGGACGCGTTCATGCCTTATTACAAAGGCATCACGAGTTAGATATTTCCAATCCCATGGAACGAGCTGTTCCTTCAACAATACGGCTGGCGGCATCCAGATCATAACAATTCAGGTCTGGCATTTTTGCCTCGGCGATTTCACGGACTTGCGCCTGGGTTACCGTTCCCACCTTTTTCTTGTTAGGTTCCGGACTTCCTTTATCGATCTTAACCGCTTTTTTCAGCAAAACGGATGCCGGGGGCGTCTTGACAATGAAGCTGAAAGACCTGTCCTGGTAGACTGAAATAACCACAGGCAGAGGCATGCCCGCTTCAACATTCTGGGTCTGGGCATTAAATGCCTTACAGAATTCCATGATGTTGACGCCGGCCTGACCCAGGGCAGGCCCAACTGGCGGAGCCGGATTGGCCTTGCCTGCCGGCACCTGCAGCTTGACGATTTTCTCTACCTTCTTTGCCATGTCTTCTCCATAGGGTTCCGGGCTACCAGCTCCGAAACTTCAATCTTCTTTATGGAAGGGCTGAAAAAAGGCGTCCATGCCTTTTTTCAGGGTTTCCCTAGCCCTTCTCCACCTGCATAAAATCAAGTTCAACCGGGGTTGGCCGTCCAAATATACTCACACTCACCTTTAGTTTTCCCTTGTCCCCAAGCACATCTGAAACCACGCCGTTAAATGAGGAAAACGGACCATCAATGACCCTGACTGCATCACCTACGTTAAACAATACTTTCGGTTTTGGCCGTTCAATTCCCTCTTCAATCTGATGACGGATGGCTTCCACTTCTGATGCAGGCATAGGCCGCGGCTTGCCTCCTGCACCCAGAAAACCGCTTACCCTGGGAGTGGAGCTGACGACATGCCATGTTTCATCATTTAGCTCCATTTCCATCAGAATATAACCAGGGAAAAACTTCCGTTGGCTTGTGACCTTCTGCCCCTGACGCAAGGCAACAACATCTTCCTTTGGAACAAGGATCTCACCAAATTTTTCACTCAGACCGGCACGCTCTATATTTTCAATGAGAGCTTCCTTTACCTTATCCTCGTAGCTGGAAAAAACCTGCACTACATACCAACGCTTTGCCAACGATTGCTCCTAATAAACCAGGCGGATAAGCCAGCCAAGAAATGAGTCAACACCCCAAAGAAATAGTGCTACGAGAACAACCATCACCACCACCATCAATGTGGCCTGCATGGCCTCTTTCCGTTCTGGCCAAGTAACCTTCTTCGCTTCAGTTTGCACTTCCTGCATGTATTTTCGCAGATCTATCAGGCGTCCTATCACTATCTACCTCTTTCTATATTATCTATCTCGATTCCACCAATGGAAACAGCCTTGTCATCCGCACCACGGAGATCCGGTCCAACAATGGCAGGCCAGGAGGGACTCGAACCCCCAACCCCCGGTTTTGGAGACCGGTGCT
>CAZQZF010000032.1:0-13665 GCA_964597745.1 uncultured Zetaproteobacteria bacterium | reverse complement strand
CCCGCCTCCCGGCTGTCGCACACGCCCGCTATTCGGATCATCATGAAACTGTTTATCGCACTGTTCATGGTTGCGGTGATAATAGCCACCGGCGCCTATCTGTTCTTTGCCAGAGGACTGCCAAACCTGAATGACCTGACCAGTTATCAGCCGCCCCTGACCAGCCGGGTTTTCAATCCCGCGGGGGAACTGATTGCAGAATATGCCGAGCAACACCGCCTGCTGATGCCGCTCGACCGGATGCCCAAGCGGTTAATCAATGCCTTTCTGGCCGCCGAAGATGCACATTTCTACACCCACCCCGGTATCAATCCGGGCCGGATACTTTCCGCCGCCGTGGCGAATTTCAGGGCCGGTCATACCGTCCAGGGCGGTAGTACGATTACCCAACAGGTGGCAAAGAATTTTTTGCTCAGTTCGGAACGGTCCTATTCACGCAAGATCAGGGAGGTCATTCTGGCCTACCGCATTGAGCGCAGGTTTACCAAGGATGAAATCCTCTATCTGTATCTTAACCACATCTATCTCGGACGCGGCGCCTACGGCGTGGGCTCCGCCGCCTGGCGGTATTTTCACAAACGTCTTGATGAACTGACGCTGGCCGAATGCGCTATGCTGGCCGGACTGCCCAAGGCCCCGGCGGAATTTGCCCCTCACATCCATCCTGATCTTGCCCTTAAGAGGCGAAATACGGTGCTTGGCATGATAGCGAGTAACGGCTTTGCCAGCGAAGAAAAGGTTCATGAGGCCAGCGCCGAACCGCTGACAATTGCGCCTCTGCCAAAACCGAAACTTGTTAACGCCTATGCCAACAGCGTCTTTAAGGAGCTGGCCAGACGTTTTGGCGCAGCCACCCTGCGCCGGCAGGGGCTCACCATCGTTGTCCCCTACCGCGAAAAGGATGAGCAGGCCGCTATCCGGGCAGTCCGCAAGGGTGTGCTGGCGATAGAGCAGCGGCAATATTACCGCGGAACCGACAAACATTTTGAACCCGATCAATGGGAAGAGATCCTGACGCAATGGTCCAAAACAAGACCGGCGCAGCCGACGGATAGAGACAAGGTCTTTCCCGCCCTGCTGGAACAGGTCTCTGCCAGCGGTGAGTTACAGGTCAATGACGGCGTCCGTCAATGGCTGCTTCCCAAGCCTCGCTGGCAATGGGATCCTTCCATCCCTCCCGAGTCAAGGAGATGGAGGCCCGGGGACCAGATCTGGCTGCAGGGGGATGGCAAAAAGGGCGTGCGTCTCACGCAAAAGCCCTCGGTCGAGGCCAGTCTGTTTGCCTTTGATCTGCAAAAAGGCAATGTCATCGCCGAGGTGGGCGGTTTTGATTTTCGTCAGGGAGACTTCAACCGGGTCACGCAGGCAAAACGCCAGCCGGGATCGGCGTTCAAACCCTTCCTGTACGCAACCGCGATGGATTCGGGTCGTACTCCAGCCACGATCATCATGGATACGCCGGTCGTATTTGAAAACCGGAAGAGTGATGAATTCTGGCGACCGGAGAATTATCGCAACCGATTTGCCGGTCCGGTCACCCTGCGGGATGCGCTGGAACATTCCCGTAATCTGGCCTCAATCAAACTGTTGCAGGATATTGGCACCTCGCACTTTTTGCATGCCCTCAATGATTACCAGTTCACAGAGACGTTCCCCTCCCAACTAGCCCTTGCCCTGGGAAGCACGGAGGTCACCCTGAAGGAACTGACTGAATCCTATGCCGTTATTGCCGACGGCGGCAGGCGCTGGCAACCGGTCAGGATCCAGCAGATCCAGGATCGTAACGGCAAAACCCTGCACCGCTCGGTGGCCGGCAACCGTTGTCAAATCTGTCATGTCGATCCCGTTATGGGGGCGGGCGACGGCATGCAACCCTTTGAACAGACGCTGGATCCGGTCAGCAGCTTTCTGACTCTGAACATGATGCGTGGCGTTATTGAGCGCGGCACCGGCGTCCGGGCAAGGCGGCTGGGCAGACCGGCGGCAGGCAAGACGGGTACGACGAATGATCAGATCGACGCATGGTTTATCGGGTTCACGCCTCAGGTGCTCACCGGAGTTTGGGTCGGCAGGGACAAGCCATCATCCATGGGAAGAAGAGAGACCGGTTCCAGGGCGGCCATTCCGATCTGGCTGGAAGCGATGTCCGCCCTGCAGAAGGAGAGACCCAAAATGGATTTTGTTCCTCCGGATGGAATCGAATGGGTAATGATTGATCGCAAAACCGGGAAACGGGCGGATTCTACAACCAGAAGGCCCTTCCTGGAGGCCTTCAGAATAGGCACGGAGCCTAGAAAAGAGACCGCAGCCAGACCGGACATCACCGAGCCCTCTCCTGCCCAGGGCAAGCCCAAAGGATTCTTTGACTCAAACCTGTAGTATCACTGTATTTCAGCCACCTTCGGTAAATAGGCGGGCTGACCGGCGGGAACAATCTCTCCATGCTTGATGGCAAAGAGCTTAAATGCCTTCTGGCCGATGCCATCCCGGTTGAACCGGACATGTCCCGTTACCCCTGAAAAACCGGCATCATCCTGCAGTCCCCGAACGACATCATAACCTTTCAGACCCAGCCGGCTGGTTAACATGGCCACGATCAGCGTGGAGTCGTAAGCCAGTCCAAGGAGTTTGGTGGGAATATCTTCACCCCAGAGCTCACGATAGCGACTCAATAAATGCTTCAGTTCCGGATCGTGACCCAGCGGGAAATCGGTATTTGAAAACCGCGCCATGGATAGATAGCGCCCTCGATCCGACAGTAAAAATCCATCCTTCCAGCGGCTGCTTCCGAACAGTGGAACGCGAACCACCCCCAGATAGGCGAGCTGTCCGGCAAGCAGGGAGACCACCTTGCCGGGCAGGGCCAGATAGACGCCGTCAAAGTTTACAGGCAGACGTATCTCCTCTTCAGGATCACCAAACAATGCCCTTTCCTCATCCAGCCTGGCAAGCAGGGCCTCATCATCGGTCGCCTGCCGCATTCCTCTCAACGCATTCCGATAGTCGATGGCGCCGCCGGGCAATTCCAGGTCATAAACCACCTCTCCACCCAGTCCCTCAAACATCTCCGAAAACGCGGCCGCTTCCTTCTGGCTGGAGGGTTGAAGCGAATGGATCACAACCAGCCGCGTGGCCCCCCGCCCCGCCGCATACCGGGCCATAAATCCGGCCTGAAGGGTCTGTGAAAGACTATGGGCGAAAAGCCACGGGGATTTGCTGGCCAAGCCCTCCCGGTTGGTCAATGTCATCACTGGAACCGTTGATGAGAGATCAGGCGACAACTTCTCCACGCAGGTTGCCAGCAAGGGGCCGATGATCATATCCACTCCCTGCTCAAGCAGGGCCCGGTATGCACCATTGCATCGTTCCGGCTGACCGCCCGTATCCTCAACAAAAATAGAGACCTGGCTATTCTGCTGAATGGAATCAACCGCCAGGCGGATCCCCCGCAGGGCCTGCTCGCCAAAACGGGCATAAGGACCGCTTAAAGGTAACAGAACACCGATGGAAGCCTGCTCAATATTCCCCGAGGCCCAGTTCCGGACCCGGGAAAATTCTCTGGAACCTGGAGCTTCAACAGACAGGATCCGCGCTATTACCCTGACCTCCTCCATGTCTCCGGTACGCAGGCGAAACCGGGCAGCCTTCTGTAAAAAGATCCTGCCGTTGCTGCCTGTTAGCCTGCCTGCATCATGGAGCTTGTTTATTGTGGAGAGGGAAGAGCGTTCCGCCGCCTTGAGCAGCCAGCCCTGTGCATGGGTGGAGTCGGCGTCGGCCAGCGAAAAAAACCACTGAACAGCCTGCCACTCCTCCGCCTCTTCCGCCGCGGTCACGCCAAGGGCGATGGCCTGTGCCGCCACTTCCGCCGTCAGCCTGCGATGTTGAAGGGCTGCCAGGGTATAGCGAAAAACCATCGCCTGATCCCCCCGGCGATTGGCCAGTTCCGCCAGCCAGAGATCAGCATAGGGTGCGAGGGCATAATCCGGATAGCGGGCAAGCAATGTCCTGGCGGTATACACGGCATCCGGATAATCATGACGAAGCATGATCTGGGCACGGCGAAACGCGGCCTCCTCGGACAGGGGAGAGGCGGAATGAAGCTGAATGTCCTGCAATCCCTCCAAAGCCTCATCCAGTCTGTCCGGAATTTCGGCCATCTGCATCAAATCGGAGATTCTTCCGGTTATTTGTGGCTGAGGCGCAAATCGCCCATGTTTCGCCTGCTCAGGCGTTATGGGCACATGCCTCCGGGGCGTGGAACATCCGCCGATCAACAGCAGACATGCCATTGCAGCCAGGATGCAGACAGGATAACGTCCGGATTTCATGATGGCGGAGCATAATCGGAAGGACGGAACAGGCCAACTGTTCGTCGTAGCCACACCTATCGGTAATCTGGGAGACATCACGGTGCGCGCCCTTGATATCCTCAGGTTCGTGGACCTGATCGCGGCTGAAGACACGCGCCATAGCCGGCGTCTGTTGCAGCATTACGGGATCACTACCCCCACGTGCGCCTATCATGAACATAACGAGAGGGCAGCCAGCCGTACGATCCTTTCCAGGCTTGACCACGGCTTAAATGTCGCACTTATTTCCGATGCGGGTACGCCCCTGATCAGCGATCCCGGCTACAGGCTTCTCACCCTGCTTAACAGGGAAGGAATCAAGGTTATTCCCATACCCGGCCCCTGCAGCATTATCGCTGCTCTCTCCTCCAGTGGCATGCCTACTGACCGTTTTTCATATCACGGCTTTTTGCCCAGAAGCGGCCGGAGCAGGGAGGATATCCTGAAGGAGATCGGCAACGCCCGGACCACTCAGATCCTCATGGAATCTCCGAAAAGGTTGCTCAATACCCTGAATTGTCTGAGACCCTGTTGTCCCCCTCCCCGAATGCTCTGCGTAGCCAGAGAGATTACCAAGCTGCACGAGGAATTTGTCCACGGTGACATCGATCAGCTCGTCTCCCGGTTCAGTGCATCAAAACCGCTTGGAGAAATCATTCTTCTGATCGCCCCGGCCTGTGGCGATGGAGATAAGATCACTGATGATGAAATTCTTGCTGCCCTGGACACCGAATCAATGCCGGAACTAACCCCATCGGCCAGGGCAAGAGAGGTTGCAAAACGGCTTGGCGTATCGCGGACGCGAGTATATCAGTTGCGGATTAAACATCCGATGGAATCGTAATATCCACGGCCTTTTTACGCCACGGAAAGTCAGAGCCTCAATGAGCACTGCCAAAGGGAAAATAGCCGAGAACCGGGCTGTGAGGTATCTCAAACGCCGGGGCTACAAAATTCTCGCCCGCAATGTCCGGCTGGCCCGAGGCGAGCTTGATATCATTGCACTGCAATCCCTTGCTAAAGGCTCGCCTGATGAAAAAATCCTGGCCTTTGTTGAAGTCAAATCCCGTCGGCATCGGGATGATGCCCTGCTGGCCATGCATAAAGACAAATGCCGCCGTATCCAATCCGCAAGTCTGGCCTATCTTGGTCTACATCCGGATCTGGCGGGATTGCAATGCCGTTTTGATCTGATCATCCTGATCCCCGGACGCTGGTTCTCCAGAATAGAACATCTAAAAAATATCCAGGTTCAGGCTGAAAGTTGATGGTTATCAGCATGTTTTGGTCGTAGTCGTATTATAGCATGGCCTTTTGAAGGTCAATCAGGGTTGCTTGCGCCTGATTCATTCCACAGGGGAAATCGCTTTCCCCTCGAACGCCAGGCATAGCCTGCCGTTTACACCCCTTGCGAATGACGCCATTCGCCGCCATTGTGCAGGCGCATGAATTCCTCACTGCATATCGTTCTCTATCATCCACAAATACCGCCTAATACCGGTAACATCGCTCGCCTGTGCGCCTGCACAAACACTCAACTCCATCTGGTGCATCCATTGGGGTTCAGGATTGATGACAGGAGACTGAAGAGGGCGGGTCTGGACTACTGGCCCTGGCTGGATGTGTGTGAACATGCAACCTGGCAAGATGCAAAGAATTTTCTCCATGACCATCAGCGCTGGTTTGCCATATCAACAAAGGGGCGATATTCCCTATGGGATACCCGATTCAAGGTTGGTGATGTGCTTGTTTTTGGTTCCGAAACACGTGGATTGCCACAGGAAATCATCAGCAACCTTCCTTCGGTTAGAATACCCATGCGTTCTGATGCGCCAGTTCGTTCGCTTAATCTTTCCACTGCAGCTGGAATCACTGTTTTTGAAGCACTCAGACAATACAATAAAGCCGGAACTGCACCATTTATCCACCATAGCGGCCAGGATGGGCGAAAAAATTAAAGAAGAGGGATTCTACTTATCTAATTTTTAGAACAAATCTATAACATAATGATTTACATAAATTATAATTTGGTGACTAAAATTTATGCATTTCCCCTGTCCTCTTTAGAAGGCATGGCTTGCCCCCTCTCAGCGTATATTATCCACAGATTCATCCACAGCTGATGTGGACGCAATCCTTAAGTCGTTTAATTATAGGTACTTTCATCATTTTAAGGTGCAATCCGGAGCATCCTGCACCCTGCGCAATGATGACTGCAGCTCTTTATTTAACCTGAAACAGGGAAAAAAAGCTTTACCTGAAATTCACTTTGAGTCATAAAGCAAACATGTATTGGACCCTATCCAACCAGATCACGTTATCACGGCTGGCCCTAATTCCCCTTTTTGTCCTGGTTTTTTACATTCCCGGAAACTGGAGTTACTGGTGCTCGGCCATTGTATTTTCTCTGGCGGCATTAACCGACTGGCTGGATGGATATCTTGCCCGTAAACGGGGTGAAATTACCGCCTTCGGCCGATTTCTCGACCCGGTAGCAGATAAACTCCTTGTCGCTACCGCACTCGTATTGTTGGTCGAGGATGGCCGGGTTGCCGGTATCTTGGCAGTGGTGATCATCGGCAGGGAAATCGCCATTGGCGCCATGCGTGAATGGCTCGCGAAAAGAGAATCGGTCATCCATGTTTCAATGCTTGGAAAATGGAAGGCCGGTATGCAAATGGGAGCGATCATTGCCCTGCTGCTTCACATCCATCTCTTCGGAATCAATTTACACCTGCTTGGCACCGTGTTGCTATGGACAGCTTGTATCCTCACCTTATGGTCCGGCTACCAATATATGCGTGATGCATTTATTGAATTGCAGGGTTAACTCAAGGCTTCAAAGTTCCGGGGTTTACGGTTTGAAAATTCTGAGGTTCGTGAATTGACTTGAAAAACAGGTAGGGTTATTAACCTTGAACTGTGAACCTGTTTTCCATCATGTAATGACTGTCGGATGATCCCGGCCGGTGCGTTGATGGATTTCAGATAGTTCGCTCGCAGCGGAAATCAGGTCGGCAAGCGCCTGTTGTGCATCCTGATTGTGTCCGGCGAGATCGGCTTCAAACGATTCAAGATAGATACGTATGGTTGCTCCCTGCGTGCCGGTGCCGGACAAACGGAACACAATGCGCGAACCATCCTCAAACATGATCCGGATCCCCTGCCCTTTGCTCTCGCTCCCATCCACCGGATCGATATAGGAAAAATCGTCACAGGCTTTCACAATCCGATTGGCAAGATGTTGCCCTGGTAAAGCAGAAAACCGGCTTCGCAAGTGATCCATCATGGCCGTGGCAGAATCCGTATCCACCCCCTCATAATCATGGCGGGAATAGAAATTCCGCCCGTAGGTAGCCCAGTGCTTGCGCATGATCGTTTCCACGCCCTGCCGTCGTGCAGCCAGAATGTTCAACCAGAACAGCACGGCCCACAGGCCGTCTTTTTCACGGACATGGCTTGAACCCGTGCCAAAACTCTCCTCTCCACACAGGGTAACCCTGCCGGCATCCATGAGATTGCCAAAAAACTTCCAGCCGGTAGGCGTCTCAAAGCATTCCATATCAAGACTTTCGGCTACACGATCCACCGCCGCGCTCGTAGGCATGGAACGCGCCACGCCTGCCAGGCCATTTCTGTATCCGGGAACCAGATGGGCATTGGCGGCAAGTACGGCCAGAGAGTCGCTTGGAGTGACAAAGAAATGCTTGCCAAGGATCATATTCCGGTCGCCGTCGCCATCGGATGCGGCGCCGAAGTCGGGACCGCCATCCGCATAAAGGGTTTCTACCAGCTCGTGAGCATAGGTCAGGTTAGGGTCGGGATGTCCGCCGCCGAAGTCCTCCTTCGGATCACCATTGATGACCGTACCGGGCGCGGCGCCCAGCAGGCCCTCGATAATGTGCCTGGCATATGGTCCGGTGACGGCATGCATGGCATCAAATTTCATCGTAAAGCCACCGGCAAAAAGCTCTCGAATGGCTCCAAAATCAAACAGGATCTGCATTAGCTCCGCATAATCCTCAACCGGATCAATGACCTCAACATGCATATCGCCAAGTTGTTTGTGGCCTGCCGCATCGACCGGGATATCTTCAGCATCGAGAATGTTGTATTTATCGATTGCCCTGGAACGCTCAAAGATTGCCTCCGTCACCCTCTCCGGAGCCGGTCCGCCATTGCCAATATTATATTTGATTCCGAAGTCATCATCGGGACCGGCCGGGTTATGGCTGGCGGAAAGAATCAGTCCGCCGAATGCGCCATGTTTACGGATGATATGCGAAGCCGCGGGCGTGGACAGGATGCCGCCCTGTCCGACCAGCACACGACCGAAGCCATTGGCTGCCGCCATCTTCAGGATAGTCTGAATGGCCTGACGGTTATAAAAACGCCCGTCACCGCCAACCACCAGGGTCCGACCGGCGAAATCTCCGATGACATCAAAGGTGGATTGGATGAAATTCTCCAGATAATGTGGCTGCTGAAAGATTCTGACCTTCTTTCGCAATCCTGAAGTCCCCGGTCTCTGACCATCAAAAGGCCTTGTCGCCACGTTTCGCAATATCACCTCTGATCTCTCCTTCCTTATCTCACAAATTGACTAACGGATGTGTGATTTTGCGCCCGAGGGATAACAAAACAAGGGTGGTTATCCAGCCGCCTGCTTGCTAGTCTGTGAACTAACAATATTCTCCTGCCAACCAGGTGCCAAGAGGAACCACCATGCCTGAAATCTCCATACAGCGCCATATAAGTAAACTAACCAGTGAAACACTGGCCATTGTTCTTGCCGGCGGCCGGGGGACGCGCCTGAAGGCGCTGACCGACTGGCGCGCCAAGCCGGCTGTGCCCTTCGGCGGCAAGTTTCGTATTATTGACTTTCCCTTGTCCAATTGCATTAATTCCGGCATTCGCCATATCTCGGTGGTCACGCAGTACAAATCGCATTCTCTACAACGCCACCTGCAGCGCGGCTGGGGATTTCTTTCCGGGCAATTTGGTGAATTCATTGAGGTGTTATCAGCGCAACAGCGGACAGGTAAAGGCTGGTACGCCGGCACCGCTGATGCGATCTACCAGAATCTGGATATTATGCGCCGTTATAACCCTGAGTATGTGCTGGTGCTGGCCGGCGATCACATCTACAAAATGGACTACGGCAAAATGGTTGCGGCACATGTAGCCACGGGCGCTGATATCACGGTTGGATGCATACCGGTGCCTCGGGAAGAGGCCAGGGCCTTTGGCGTCATGGATGTCAATGAGAAAGGACGCATTATTGAATTTGCGGAAAAGTCCTCGAATCCAAAACCAATGCCTGACGATGAAAGTAAATCGCTGGCCTCAATGGGTATCTATGTGTTCACGGTGGATTATCTGCGCCAGTACCTGATCAATGACGCCGGGAATCCCGATTCCAGCCACGACTTTGGCAAAGACATCATTCCCGGCGCCATTAAAAACGCCAACGTGTTCTCATTCCGTTTCATGAACGCCAACACCGGCGCTCCGGGTTACTGGCGCGATGTAGGCACCATCGACGCCTATTGGGAAGCAAACATGGACCTGGCCAACATCATGCCGGAACTGAACCTGTATGACAGAAACTGGCCCATATGGACCTATCAGGAGCAGCTTCCACCGGCAAAATTTGCCTTTGATGATGATGAGCGGCGAGGTATGGCGGTCGATACGATGCTCTCCGGGGGTTGTCTGATCACAGGTGCCTCGGTGCGCCATTCAGTTCTTTTTTCCAATGTTCGCATTCATTCCTTTGCCGAGGTTACCGATTCCGTAATCCTTCCCGATGTGGAGGTTCGGCGCGGGTGTCACATCCGGCGCGTGGTTATCGATAAGGGAGCTCGTATTCCCGAGGATACGATCATCGGTCAGGATCCGGCCGAGGATGCCAGGCGCTTCTATGTCAGCGAAGACGGCGTAGTCCTGGTTACACCGGAGATGCTTGGACAAAACTGCCACAGAATCTGATCCCCAGTGCGGCCTCTCTCAGTCATTTTTTGCTGGCATATGCACCAACCCTTCTACAGGGAGGGGGTTAATCATCACTATGCCTTGCCCTGGGCCTATCTTCACGCTATCAAGGATTACACCGATATGGCTAATATCCTGGATCAGGTGGATGGCGCCCGATCCGTAGTCAATTTCGTGCCGTCCCTGACAGCACAGATTCAGGATTATGGCCAATGTATTCATAACTGGCTTAACGGTGACGGCGAACTTCCCGATCAGCTTCTGAGCGCTCTCGTTCATCCCAGCGGGCGATTCAAAAAGAAAGAGAAGCTTTTTCTCGTGAACAGCTGTTTCCGGCTCAATCACGAGCACAATCTGTATCGCTATCCTCAATATGCAACACTGTGGCGCCTGTACGAACAGGCGCATAAACGTCAAGCCGTTGACTATCTGGGGGCAAGCTATTTCCTCGATCTCATTACCTGGTATCACCTGGGCTGGACCGGTGAAACACTCAGAAGCAACAACCCTCTGGTGAAACGACTGATAGCCAAGGGCAGCGGATTCAGCATGCGGGATCGCCGTGATCTTCTCAGTCTGATCGGGCGTTTACTGAATGAAATACCGGCGCGCTATCGTGAGCTGGCAAGCAAGAGAAAAATCGAGATATCCACCACGCCTTACGCACACCCGATTTTGCCACTACTGCTTGATTTTAAATCGGCTCATGAGACGATCAAGGATGCGCCGCTTCCCTCCCGGCTCTATCCTGGCGGAGCTGAACGGGCCCGGGAACATATCGATCTTGCAATCAAGTCCCATGCAGAAGTCTTTGGACAACAAGCCGCCGGTTGCTGGCCCTCGGAAGGCGCGATCTCAACCAGGGCATTGGCCCTACTGGGCAAGGCTGGATTTTCCTGGGCGGCCAGCGGTGAGGGCGTTCTACATCATTCGCTTGGACGCAACCCCCGCGAGAGCGGATCAATTCAGGACCTGTATCACCCATGGAGGATTGGTAAGGGCAATGCGGCCATCGACTGTTTCTTTCGGGACGACAGGCTTTCCGACTTGATCGGCTTTGAATACCAGCACTGGCGCACGGATGACGCCATTGCCAATTTCATGCACGAACTGGCCGGGATTCGCCATCATACTCAGGGTATGAATGCCCCCGTTGTTTCCATTATTCTGGATGGTGAGAATGCCTGGGAATATTATCCGGAGAATGGTCTTCCCTTCCTGCGAGGGCTCTATCAGAGCATTGCCGAACACCCCGAATATGATCTGACGACCTTCAGCGAACACTTGTCCCTGCACCCCAGGCGACATCATCTGCCAAAAATCTGCGCCGGCTCCTGGGTCTATGGAAATCTGGCGACATGGATCGGCGATCCGGCCAAAAACAGGGCCTGGGAAATGCTGATCGAGGCCAAGGAATGTCTGGACCATAAATTTTCTCAGAACAGTCTTAATTCAGCGCAGGCTGAAAGCGCATTGGAGCAGTTGAGGATCTGTGAGGGTTCGGACTGGTTCTGGTGGTTTGGTGATTATAACCCCGCCGAAGCGGTTCGGGATTTCGATCGCCTGTACCGTTTTCATCTAATCAGATTGTACCAACTACTCGAAGAAAAGGTCCCGGACTATCTGCAATCGCCTATTTCGGCGGGTGGCGATGAAACGGAAACATCTGGCGCCATGCGTCGTGGAACAGCAGAAAAATGAGTGCCTGGATTGACCGGAGGCGTTCCGGAATCCTGCTCCACATCAGTTCCCTGTCCGGCCCTCAATCTTGCGGCGCGCTTGCTGAAGAAGCCATGAAGTTTATGGACTCCCTGGCTGAAGCAGGGTTCTCGGTATGGCAGTTCCTGCCGCTGGGACCGACCCACGGCCACGGTTCGCCCTATGAATCCCTGTCCGCCTTTGCGGGTAACCCTGATTTTATTGATCTCAGCGACTGTCTGAACCGTGGTTGGCTCAGTGAGTCCACTTATCAGGCAACGATTCAGGGTGAAATATCCTCTGAAACAGCCCGGAGCGAAGCCGCGGATAGATTTTGGTCGCATGTAAAGAATAACATGAATCTATCAGATGAATTACATGATTTTAAAGAGAAGAATATTAACTGGCTGGATGACTATACCCTGTTTTCAGCCCTGAAGAAGGCTCAACACGATCTGCCATGGTGGCAATGGCCAAAATCGCTTTGCAACAGGTCTCCCGGCGCCATATCCAGGGCAAGAAGGAAACATGCGGCTTCTATCCGCCAAACTGTTTTTGAACAATACATCTTTGCCTGTCAGTGGCAGTCCCTGAAGACCCACGCCGAAGCATGCGGCATTTTACTCCTTGGCGATCTACCAATCTATGTATCCCACGATAGCGCTGATGTGTGGTCCGGCCGTCAGTATTTTACGATCAACAAGAGTGGAATTTGCGAAGAAGTAGCTGGCGTACCCCCGGATTATTTTTCAGAAACGGGCCAGCGCTGGGGCAATCCCCTTTATCGTTGGGATATCCTGGAGGCCGATGGGTTTCAATGGTGGATCAGACGCGTCCGGACTCAGTTAGCACGCATGCATCTGATGCGCATCGATCATTTTCGAGGCCTTGAGTCCTATTGGGCCATTCCCGGTGATCGTCAGAATGGCAAGATTGGCCAGTGGCGGCATGCGCCCGGTTCGAAACTTCTTGGAGCCCTGAAAAAGGAATTTGGAGAGCTGCCATTCGTGGCAGAGGATCTCGGACTGATTACGCCAGAGGTGGATGCGCTGCGGCGCCGCTTCACCCTGCCCGGCATGAAGGTGCTTCAATTCGCCTTCGGCGGAGATGCCGGCAATCCCTACCTGCCCCACAATCATGAACCGGATAGCGTTGCCTACACTGGCACGCATGACAATGATACAACGCTGGGATGGTTTGAAAGCGCGCCGGATCATGTGCGTGAGCATGTCCTGAATTATTTTGGAAATCCCTCCGATGATATGCCATGGCCCATGATTCGGAGCGCCATGGCTTCGGTATCGAAGCTAGCCATCATTCCCATGCAGGATCTACTGGCGCTGGGAACGGAGGCGCGCCTGAACATGCCTGCCACAGTAGAAGGAAACTGGGATTGGAGACTGGCGGAAGCAGCGTTAAATCATACAGTCTGGGACAGAGCCAGAGGGCTTAACCGGCTTTATGGCCGCTGAATCTATCCACGGGGAGGATTGATTAGAATGGTTCGGGATAGATACAATAAAAAAAGCCCCCACTGTTTACGGCGGGGGCTTTTTTTATTGGTGCGCTCGGAGGGATTCGAACCCCCGGCCCTCAGGTTCGAAGCCTGATGCTCTATCCAGCT
>CAZQZF010000031.1:0-13720 GCA_964597745.1 uncultured Zetaproteobacteria bacterium | reverse complement strand
GCGTTATGACAATATGGCCCATGAATTTATCAAGGTCAGTCTTACGGCCTACTCCCTGACCTCGATTATCGGCGGCCTGCTGGCCTTTAGTCTACTTATCTTTTATCCCCAGGTTCTGGGTTATCTTACGACTATATTCAAGAAGAGTATGTTCGCCTACGCCCTGCTGTTCTTCGCGGAAAATGCAGTGCTCTATCCCTACTATTATGGCTGGGACTGGCTTCAGGGCGGAAACAGAAAGTGGGTGCATCTGACCCTGGGTCTGCTGCTCAATGCGGTCGGCACCATGATGATGTTTCAGACCAACGCATGGACGACCTTCATGATGAGCCCGGCGGCCGTGAACTCCGCCGGCGTGTTCAATGGCGATGTCTGGGCCGCGATGCACAACTATCTGTGGAAGCCCCTTAATATTCACCGCTTTGTCGCGAATATCGCCTACGGCGGATCGGTAGTCGGCGCCTATGCCGCCTTCAAGTTCCTGAGCGCAACGAACAAGGAGTCGCGCGCTCATTATGACTGGATGGGCTACAATGCCAATATTATTGCCATCTCAGCCCTGATACCGCTGCCTTTTGCCGGCTATTATCTGACCGCCGAGATATACTCTTATAGTCAGCAGATGGGCATCACGCTGATGGGCGGCGTCTTCGCCTGGCTGTTTATTATCCAGGCGGTGCTGATTGGCGCCCTGTTCCTGTCAGCCAACTATTATCTTTGGTGCGGCATGGGCCGCAGTGATGGCGCCAATCGTTATTTCCCCTACCTCAAATACCTGGCCATTGTCATCACTGCCGCATTTATGGTGTGGATGACGCCGCATACCCTGGTGCTGACCAATGCGGAGCTGAAGAGTCTCGGCGGGCCCTACCATCCCTACCTGGGTAAATTCGGCATCATGCCGGCGAAGAACACCGCCGTAAATCTCATGATCCTGACCACTGGCCTGAGCTTTCTCCTGTACCGGCGGTGCAACAAGATTGCGACGGCCTCCTGGGCGAATATTGGCAACTCCGCGATTGCCGCGCTGTTTCTAGCCGGCGTATGCAATATCCTCACACTGGGCGTTTATTACGGTTATTTCACCAATACCGTGTACAAGGTGGCGGCTTCAATCCCGCAGGTGTTGACGACCGCTGTGGTGATTATAACCGCGCTAACAGTGGATACGTTCATGTATAAGGGGTCAAAAGAGGTGGCGCCTCTGCACTGGGGACGAATACCTAATCGATCCCAATACGCCCTGTTCCTGCTGGCGGTGGCATTCACCTGGCTGATGGGTCTGATGGGTTATATCCGCTCCGGGATTCGCCAGCACTGGCACGTTGTCGGTATCTTCCGGGATAATTCAGTGAACGCCTTTACGCCGGACCTGGCATTTGCCGCCAACACGGTTTCCTATGCGACCATTCTGTTCATGGCCATGGTCATCTTCGTCTTCTGGCTGGCCTCGGTGAGCGGTCGCAAGTCGGATGCGTCTAAATACTGGATGGGGCAGCAGTCATGAGGAATTTCATACAGGTTGTTATTTTCAGCCTCATTGTTATCGGTGGCTTCGCCGGGGTTGCCAACTTCGGCATTCCACACATCAAACCGGCGCCGCCTCCCGTCGAGGAGAAACTGGATCTTAGCGCCATGACCATGGAGAAGTATATCGCCATGGGCGACAAGATCTTTCACGGCAAGGGGACCTGCACCCTGTGTCACAACGAGCGTGGCCGGGCGCCAAACCTGCCGAAGTTGAATATGGCGGATGAAACCAAGAAGGCCCTGGCCGATCCACGCTACAAAGCCAAGGGTAAGGCCACGGATGTTCAAGGCTATCTTCATGAGTCCATGGTGGATCCTTCCGCCTACGTGGTGGCGGGTTTTGGTAAATCCGGGTCGAACGATACCATTAGTCCAATGCCGGTCATTACAGGTGGCTCAATCGGTTTGTCTGAAGTTGAGGTCAATTCGGTTATCGCCTATCTGGAGGATCTGAGCGGCATAGAGGTGACCGTCGAGCTTCCAACGGCCGTGCCGGCGGAAGCCAGCGCTGAAGAAGATACGTGCGGCAAACGCGCTCCATACAAATCAGCGAAAGAGATTATTGGCGCTCTTGGCTGCGGCGCATGCCATACGATCGCGGATTCGGAAGGTGAAGTTGGCCCCAATCTCACCAAGATTGGCGCTAAACGGGACAAGGATTATTTAAGACGGGCCGTGATGACCCCTAATGCCGATATAGCCGAGGGATTTGATCCGGATATCATGCCCGATACATTTGGCGATGATCTGAGTGCGAAGGAGTTTGAGATGCTTATCACTTATCTGAGTGGGTTGAAATGACAATGACCCGGAAAAGACTCATACCCCGCTTGCTTCAGTTCGCCCTTGTCGTTGTAGGCATCAATTATGGCTTGATTGTGCTATTTGACGTCATTCTAAAGGCGGTGATTCCCAGGAGCCTGCTCCACATGTACATGTTCTTCGTGTTCTCCGCCACGTTCATGGTGTTCACCTGTACGGAAGAGGGAGCAAAGGAGTTGGTGGGTCCAATCAAGGCCCTGGTTGAGGATCCATCCAGGAAGATGATTCGAAACATTGTTTTCGTCATTCTGCCAATTTTGACTGGCGGCTATATATTCGTATCCATGCAGCCCAGCTTTGAGGCACCGGTCGAGTTGCGCAGTATTCACCCGGCGCCTCCGGGCTCGGTTAAGGTGTATGGCAAGCGCTATAATCTTTCGACCCTGGAGAACCCCTACCGTAAATTCGAGAAGAAAGATCCGGCTAAATTCAAAAAACTAGTCAACGAAGGCGGGAAAATTTACATCAGGAATTGTCAGTATTGCCACGGTGACAGACTGGATGGAAAGGGTCCTT
Source organism: uncultured Zetaproteobacteria bacterium (assembly GCA_964597745.1). GTDB lineage: Bacteria > Pseudomonadota > Zetaproteobacteria > Mariprofundales > Mariprofundaceae > CAYLYU01. Next base: position 10,852 of record CAZQZF010000031.1, on the reverse strand, counting down.
ACGCGGACGGTCTGAATCCGACGCCACTGAATTTCCAGGATGTAGGCACCATCGCGCAGTTGCAGGAATCCTTTGTGTTCTGGCGCATTACTACAGGCGGGCCAGGCCTTCCCAAGGAGGCTTCGCCCTGGTTATCGGCCATGCCTATTTGGTCAAATTTTCTAACCGAGGATCAGGTATGGAAGGTAATTCTGTTCCTTTATGATTATACGGGCCAACGCCCGAGGTCTTGGGAAAAATGAATACATCACATTCAGGGAAGGCCATGAGACAGATGAATCAACTGACAATAAAACTCCTTGGAGCTATGCTGGCGCTGATATTTATGGCGGGGCCCGCAAGAGCGGCGACTGGTAATGCTGATAAGGGCAAGGTAATTTATCTGAAGCGTTGCGTGCGTTGCCACGGCGTTGAAGGTGATGGCAAGGGCGCGGCCGCGGAACGCCTTAATCCGCCGCCGCGTAACTTTGAGGACGGTCAATACAAGTTTAAAACAACGTCCTTTGAAGACATGGTTCCCAATGACGATGACCTCTTTCGAGCGGTTCATGATGGCTTGCGGAATACCGCCATGGCGAGCTGGAAGGAGTTGCTTTCAGATCAGGATATCTGGGATGTGGTACAATACATCAAGAAATTCGCCGGCTATGATGAAGAGAAACCTACCAAGCAGGTTGATTACGGTACCCAGGTCAAGACCTCGCCTGAAAGCATCGCGGCCGGCAAGAAGTTATTTGAAGAAGGTGATCGTTGTGTGCAATGTCATGGCAAGACGGGTAAGGGTAGTGGTGGCAAGGCGCTCAGGGGCGATGACAGAAATGAACGGACCTGGCCGCGTAACCTGACCAAGCCATGGACATTCCGTGCAAGTAACGACCCGAAAGATATTTTTACGCGTATTTCGGTTGGCATCCCAGGTACGCAGATGCCTTCGTTCGCCGACCCGAAGAGCAAGTTTAAAATGAGTATTGAAGAGCGTTGGAACGTGGCCAACTATGTTCATAGCCTAGCCAAGACCAAGGAGGTGGTGAATCCCTCCAATACCGTGATCCAGGCTGAAATGGTAGAGGATGCGCTGCCAGCCACGCCTAATGATAAGCGCTGGGATACGACAAAACCCACTACCTTCCTGTTGGTGCCGCAGATCATAGGCAAGGAGCGTTTCTTCACGCCTTCCGATGATACGATCACGGTCAGAGCCCTTTATAGCAAAACGAAGATTGCCATCCTGCTGGAATGGGACGATCGCACCAAGAGTATCCCTGGTGATAAATTAGCGGAGAAGATTGCTGATCATCCAATGTATGAGGATGGCGTAGCGGTGCAATTGCCTGTAGAGATTCCCAAGGGGATGGAAAAGCCCTATTGGGGCATGGGCGATGCCGCTCATCCGGTCAATATCTGGCACTGGAAGAGTGGTACGACAAAGGTTCATGAGTCGATTGATCTTCTCAATACCATGGGATTCATGAAAATTGAGAAGAGAGATGCGGCCAAGGCCGGCGTGACGGTAAAGAGCAATTATGATAATGGTACTTGGCGGGTATTGATGACCCGGTCGCTGACGACCTCTGACGCCAAAAACGATATACAATTTGTTCAAGGGAAGTTTATCCCTGTAGCATTCGCCGCCTGGGATGGGAGCAATAGCGAACACGGGTCAAAACACACCATGACAACCTGGTACTGGTTATTCATGAAGCCGGCCGCATCATCCAAGCCGCTTGTTGTGGCCATACTGGTCGCCGGTCTGTTATTTGGCGGTCTTCTCTTGTGGGCGCGCGGGGCCAGCAAGAAGGTTGCTAATGCCTAGCGCTTGCAAACTAGCCATGTCTTCTAACGAGGCGACCTGGCGCGAGAGACGCGGCGCCAAGACCCGAATGATTGGCGTGGCCGTGATCATATTGGGCGCATTGGACAGCCTGCTTACATTGCAAGCTGGCATGCCCAGTGAAAAGTATATGGTTGTTATTGTCTTAGGCGCCGTTATATTCGCCATAGGCGAGGTGCGTAGCAGGCGAGACAGTCTGAGGGAGATGAATCATGACACGTAAAATTCTGATCGTAGACGACGAAGAACCGGTCCGTAAGACAATCCGGCTTCAGCTCAAGGAGACCGGCATGGAGGTCCTGGAAGCGGAGGATGGTGAGAAAGGGATCGCGGTCCTTGATTCCGAGAATGCCCTCGACATGAGTGCGATCATATGCGATGTGCGGATGCCCAAGATCAATGGTGTTGAGGCCGTTGCCTATTTTCGCCGCGAGTATCCGGCGATTCCTGTCATCGTGCTAACCGGATTTCCGGACGCCAAGCTGGCGACGGAGTTCATGAAAGAAGGCGCCTTTGACTATCTGGTTAAGCCGGTGGAGAAGGAAAAATTGATCGAGGTTATTACGAATGCCGCCAATCAACGGGATGCCAGCACCGGACCCGGAATGATTGTCTGAACAAGCCGCATTCAATATAAAAAGGGAGCGCATTTGCGCTCCCTTTTTTAAGCATCCTCGGGTTTGGCGGGCTTTATAGCTGGAAATGTAATTGTAAACATTGTTCCCTTGCCTTCCTCACTTTCCACGGCAATGGCGCCGCCGTATTTTTTGATTATCTTCTGCACGATGTACATGCCAAGGCCCTCGCCTTCATCCGGACCCTTGGTTGTAAAAAAAGGATCAAATATTTTGCTGAGGTTCTCTTCCTTGATCCCTGCGCCCGTGTCCCGAATGCGTATGCAAACCTGATCGTCCTCAAGGGAGGTTGACAGGCTCAGGATACCATCTCCCGCCATGGCCTGCATGCCATTGCGTATAATATTGAAAAAAACCTGTTTAATCTCTTCGGGTTTGGCGGATATGCTAGGGACGGGCGAAAGCTCCTGACGGATTTCAATGTGATCGTCCAGACGTGAGAGCTGTGCCATGGCAATGGCATTTGTGAGACGCTCATGTACATCGACCTCTTCCAGTTCGTCCCGGCTGGCGGGCCTGGTGTACCCGGACAGATTTTTTACGATGACGGCTATCTCCTTGGCATACTTGAGTATATCATGACCATACTCATTACATGCTGCGATATCCTTTTCATTACGGATGGCCTCAGCCATGCCCGAGATGACGTACAGAGGATTATTGATCTCATGACCGATACCGCTGGCCATGGTGCCGATCGCCGCTACTTTCTCCGTCTGAATCAGCCGTTCCAGCACGCGCTCTTTCTCGGCCTGACTCTTTCTTAATTCCTCCTCTTTTTGCTTGCGTTCAGTAATGTCGCGAATAAAGCCGGTGAAGAATCGACCATCACTGGCTTGCCATTGCGCCAGCGAAAGCTCCAGCGGGAACTCACTGCCGTCCTTACGCAACCCGGCAAGCTCTACGGTTTTGCCTATCACATGCGTAACTCCGCCAGCCGCCACCCTCGCCAGGCCTTCTCTATGCGGGTTACGGAAGCGTTCCGGCATCAACATCGTCAGGGGCTGATCCGTGATTTCGGCCTTGGTATAGCCGAACAGCCTTTCCGCCGCGGCGTTCCAACCCATGATATTGCCAGTATCAGCATCAGCAGAGATGATGGCATCGTTGGCCGACTCCGCGACCGCGCGGAAATGCCGCTCGCTTCCAGTTAATTTATCTTCCAGAGCGCCTATGTGCTGGCGCAGTTGAATTCTCATCTCATCAAACTCACCGGCTAGATCCTCGATTTCATCGCCCGTGTGAATAACTAACGGTTGACTCAAATCACCACCGGCGATGCGGGTTGCCTCAAGGCGAAGTTTATGTATCGGTTTCACGATACGGCGGCTTGCATAATATCCTATGGCGGCAAGCAGTCCGAGGGCGATCAGACCGGAGAGAGCCACGCCCATAAGCAGATGAGTCATCGGGGCGAAGATCTCCTCGGAATCCTGCCAGACGAACATGTGCCAGGACACGCCTTGCCGCATGATGGAATTGACCCCGGTCAGAGGGGCATGACCAATAATGGAAAATACAAGCTCTCCATGCCCGTTATTTTTCGCGGTGATCCAGCCAGGCTGATGACTTGTGAGACGGGTAATAAAGGTTTGATCCGCGACCCGGCTTCCGGTTTCCAGAAGCGGGCAACTGACGATCATACCGGAATTGTCGATAATCATTACATGGCCGGTGTCACCGAAGCGGATGGGATAGGTGAGAGGATTCAGTAGCTTGCTCAGGTCATAGGTGCGATGCAGCCAACCGAGCAAGGGCTTATCTTTTTCATCCAGGTCAAGAATCGGCGTCGACAGATGGAACTGATAGCGTTCGGCCTTCTTATTATGTTCCAGCCAAGCCATGGTTGCCGCCTTTTTAGCGGGAAGGGGCGCGGATTTGGCACCTTCAGGGCCTCCCAGTTCAGGGCCGGTTATCCAGGATGCGATAAGCCCTTTATGAGTCTCCGTATCTTCTCCCGGCAAGGGCCAATTGAATGGAACCACGGTCGAAAGATCCTTGCTTTCGAAAGGGTGACCAAGGGTTTGTACTACAAAGCCATCCGCCGCCTTGTGCGCCCATATCCGGTCAACAGTCATGAGTTTCTGAATAGCCGCATCCACTTTCGCGGCGCCATCTTCGGCCAGCACACGGAAGCTTGTACCGATCACGTCCTGAAGTTCACGGCGGCCAATGTAGTAGGTCCCCGACAGCCCCCCCACAAGGGGGATCATTCCCACGGCCAGCATAGCCAGAATCAGTTTTCCCGATAAGCCGAAACGATACTTTTTCGCGTTCATTACCGATCTCCTCCAGGCCGCGATGGTTTTTTGGGTTGCTTTTTACATGCACGTGCTTCAAAATTTGGCGCCTTAAGGGTGTCGGGCTCACTGTTGACCCATACTCTTTGCAAAATAGAATACCCCCTTTTTATTTATGAGCCTAGGAAGTCTATACCATTGGGATCAGTGAAAGGCTATTGGATGACCATAGCATCAAAACTAATCAATAGGTACGTGTGAATCAATGATTGAAGTCGAACATTTAACCAAAGATTATGGCCAGTTTCGGGCCATTGACGATATCAGTTTTACAGTCAAAAAAGGTGAAATATTGGGTTTTTTGGGACCTAACGGGGCTGGAAAGACCACTGTCATGCGCGTCTTGACCTGTTTCTTCCCCCCCACCAAGGGGAAGGTCATGGTGGCGGGCTATAATTGCTTCGAGGACTCTTTGAATGCTCGTAAAAAGATCGGCTATCTTCCCGAGAGGGTGCCGCTGTACGGTGATATGAAGGTTTCGGGCTATCTTGGCTTTGTAGCCGGCATCAAGGGAATGCCGGCAAAGGAGATCAAGGTGAAGGTCGGGCAGGTCATGGATGATTGCGGTCTCGCTGAAGTGTCCGGCAAGATGATCAGTGAAATATCAAGAGGATACCGGCAGCGAGTCGGCATAGCTCAGGCCCTGGTCAATGATCCGGAGGTCTTGATTCTTGATGAGCCTACGGTAGGCCTTGACCCCAGACAGATCAAAGAGATACGAAGACTTATCAAGGACCTGGCGGGCCGGCACACCGTGATTCTAAGCACCCATATTCTTCCGGAGGTCAGCATCCTGTGCGGCCGGGTGATCATTATCAACAAGGGGAAAATCGTGGCGTTGGACAGCCTGAAACACCTCACATCTACAAGTTCGCATAAGATGCTTTTGCGCATTGACGGTAATCAAAAAGAGATCGAAGCGGAGCTTGCCAACCTGGACGGCGTCAGTTCGCTTGAAAGAGAGCAGGGAGAGTCCGCAAGGGATGATGGATTTATCGTCTCTCTTGATGATAAAAGGCTGGGACGGCAGCGCATCCAATCCGTGATTGAGGAAAATGACTGGAATCTAGTGGAAATGCGTCCGGTTGAGGCGAGTCTGGAAGATATCTTTATTCAATTAGTGACAAAGGAAGGCAAATGAATATCAGAAATGTTGGCCTGGTTTTCAGGCGGGAGCTGAGATCCTACTTCAACTCATTGACCGCCTATGTAGTGATCGTTATGTTTTTGCTGATCACGGGTTATTTTTTCTATACCTTGCTTGCCACCTTCTCGGTGGTCAGCTTTCAGGCCCAGACCGATCCCATGCTGGCGAAACAGTACCAGCTTCTCAATATCACTGAGACGGTGGTCAGGCCTCTTTTTGGAAATATCAGCATCATCCTGTTGCTGATGGCGCCGCTTTTGACCATGCGTCTGTTTTCGGAGGAAAAGAAAACAGGCACGATTGAGCTGATGCTCACCTTTCCGGTCAATGATATTGATGTCATTCTGGGTAAATATCTGGCTTGTTTTGCCGTGCTGCTCACCATGATCATGCTTACCGCCACCTATCCCATTCTCCTCATCATCCTTGGAGAGCCTGAGGTGAAGACGATTCTCACCGGCTATTTGGGTCTGATTCTTTTGGGGGCGGCGTTTATCTCCCTGGGGATCTTCACATCTTCCTTAACGGAGAATCAGATCGTAGCCGCCTCGTCCTCCTTTGGCGCGCTGTTCTTTTTCTGGTTGATCAGCTATTCCGTGTCACTGGTATCGGGTGGTCTGGGCCGGGTTCTTTCCTATCTTTCGATTAACGAGCACATATCGAGTCTGTCGAAGGGAGTTGTTGATTCGGAGGATATCATCTACTACCTCTGTTTTATTGCGATATCCCTGTTTCTTACACTCAGAAGTCTGGAGGCGAACAGGTGGCGATAATGAAAACGAAGGGATTGTTCGTACCATTGGGCCTTCTGGCCATTGTCCTGATGCTGGCGGGCGGGATGGTTTACTCGGTAACAGGGAAAATGGGAACCATTCCGGTCACCATGATATGGATGGGCCTGTTAATACTGTTGCTATTTTTCTATATCTACTTTCCGGAAATAAGGGGATTTATCACCAAACGATCGACGAAATACGCCTTTAACACGGCGATCATGAGCGTGGTGTTTGTGCTGCTTGTCGGGCTTGTCGGGGTGATGTCGATCAAATATAAGATCAGGGTTGATCTGACAAAGGGAGGTCGATACACGCTCTCATCCCAGACGATCAAGATACTAAAATCTCTTAAAGACGACGTGGAGGTGATCGCGTTCTACAGGGATGGTGAACGGATGAGGCAGACGATGTACGATCTGCTGGATGAGTATGCCTATTACACGCCCAAATTTACGTTTCACTTCGTTGATCCTGACAAGGATCCTACTGAAGCAGTGAAAAATCATGTGTCCGCATACAGGACTACGTTATTGAAGTATCGTGGAAAAGAGGAAACCGTCGTTACTGAATCGGAAAATAAAATCACCAATGCCCTGATCAGGCTGATCAGCAAAAAGAAGAAGGTTATCTATTTTGTTACGGGACACGGCGAAAAGCAGATTAACAGCAAGCAGGGCGACGGATATCTGCTGATCAAGGAGGCGATCGAAAGGGAAAACCATCAGGTTCGTAAACTACTGTTGCTCAATGCCGAAAATGTGCCTGATGATGCGTCCGTGCTGGTGATAGCCGGGCCTGAAAAGGATTTTCTGCAGGGTGAACTGGATAGAATAACCAGGTACATCAAAAAGGGAGGGCGGGTCCTCTTTATGCTCGATCCCGGCGGGGCCAACGGACTTGCGAAGTATCTGAGCAAGTTTGGTTTTAAGGTCGGGAATGATCTGATTATCGATACGGTAAGTAAGGTTTACGGTGGAAATTACCTGACTCCCGTAGTTGTGAACTACAACAAGGGCCATCCCGTGACGCGCGGGTTTGCATTGGCGACCTTCTTTCCGGCCGCCCGCAGCATTTCTATCAAGGAAGAGCCCGCCAAGGGGAGATTCGTTCTGGCCAAGACAAGCGATAAGAGCTGGACAGTTAAGGGCGAGCTCACCGATGCGGATCTGAAATTTAACCCGGACAAACACACGCGGGGTCCTATCGGCGTGGTGGCCGTCTCCGCGAATGAGGTCGTTGTCAGTAAGAAGAAGACGAAGACGAGCCAGGAGAGTTTGAAGACATGGGGAAAGATCCTGGTGGTTGGAGATTCGGATATTGCCAGCAATACCCATATCAAGCTGGCTGGAAATAAAGACTTCGTTCTGAATATGGTTGACTGGTTGGCCGAGGAAAATGTGATGATATCCGTAAGGAGAAAGGAACCCGGTTTGACGCCGTTGATGCTGACGGCGGTGCAGGGGAAACTGGTCTTCTGGCTTTCCATGGTGATCGTTCCATCTCTGGTATTGGTGATGGGTATTGGCGTTACATTGAGAAGAAGGCGTAGCGTGTGAACTTCTCCAAAAAAACACTTTTCTGGGTTATCGTATTGATCACGGTTGCTGGCACGTTTTATTTCTTCGATCAGAAGGAAGAGGCGGTGAAGCAGCTTGAGGCGGCAAAGCTGAGGCTGTTGCCATTTTCCGTTGCGGATGTTACCAAGTTCTGGACTTACAACATCAAGACGGGCCTGAAAATAAGGATCGTGCGTGGAAAAGACGGGTGGAGAATCGTACAACCGCTGACCGTGAAAGGCGATAAAAAGGCAATTGAAGATTACCTGAAGATCATTGTTACAGCCAGAAAGGATGCGGTGCTCTTTACCAAGCCGGGGCCGAAAAAATTAAAGGAACTTGGCCTGGATGATCCCAAGGTGGAAATGGGATTGACGGCGAAAGGGGCGGAGACCGTGATTGTCTTTGGAGAAAAAGGACCGACCCTTAACGTCTCCTATGCCATGTTCAAGGGCAAGCCCGAGGTGTACCGCGTGCATTCAGATCTCAAGACGGAATCGACCAAGGATGTCTATGCCTTCCGGGATAAAACCATTATTGACTTTAAGCCAATGAAGCTGAGGCGGCTCGAAATTGTGAAAACGGGCAAGGCCAGGGTAATGGTCGAGCAGGATAACGGGAAATGGAACATGCTTGAGCCTGTAAAGGGGCGGGCCTCCATGAAGAAGGCGCTGGAGATCCTGTATGCGATAAAAAATGGGCAGATCAAGGCTTTTATCGATGAAAAGCCATCTAATCCGGCCGCTTATGGACTCTCCTCGCCAATGCTCCAGGTAGTGATATACCAGGAAAAGAAAAAGCGCCCGTATATACTCACGATTGGCAAAAAGGATCGGGCCAGGAGAGGATATTTCGCTAAAACCAATCTGGCCGGAAATGTCTTTGATGTAGAGGAGGATACGGTCAAAACCATCCTGTTGAATATGGATAAATTATCGGAAGCCGACGCCGGTTAGTGAGCTTGTTTGTAACAACCTGGTCGTTGGTTCGGGAAGCTCCCGGGAAGAATAAATCCTGGACTTTTGTAATAATGAGAAGTAGTCTGAGACAGCGCTGGACTGATGGTCCAGTCCAGTTCTTGTGAAGCAAGAGCAGGCGAATCTTGTAGAGGAGTGAATTATGTCTGTTCATAACAACATCATGTCCGCATCTGATCGGTCGGTCGCTCAATGGATGCTTCCCGTTTTGCTTGGCACCCTCCTTTTTTCAGGCCTCGCCTTCGCGTCGGAGAACAATCTCTACAAGCTCTCGGATCGATTCACAATGGTCATCGATCCCGCCGCCAAGCAACAGTTGGGAGAGAAGACGTTCAATGAAGTAACGGCCTTTTTCAAGGCGGCGGAAAAGGCGATTGAAACAAAAGACCTGAAAGCGCTTATGGCGCTCTACTCAGACGACTATAGCAATGGCGATCATGACAAGAAAGCAGTGGAACGGATTTGGAAAAGGATATTTGCCAGGTTCAGCACGATGGCGACGCATCATAATATGCAGCTCGCCAATATGACGGCGACGAAAAAATCAGCGGATAAAAACATCATTATTATGCGCTGCAGTGGGCTCCTGTTGGGGATATACGACCCTGGCAAGGGGGTTGTCACCATTGATAACTGGACAATGCAGGATCACGTACTTGTCAAGGAAGACGGGAAATGGAAGCTGATCGGCACCTACGGGAGAGATCGTAAGCGGCTGTGGTTTGATAAACCCCTTCATCCTCTGTTTTAACGGGCCAATATGACGCTGGTTAAATTTATTTTGATGGCGTTGGCGATAACGCTGATCTCAGGTTGTTCGGATAATAACGTGGATACCAGCTCGAAATCCGGGACGAGCACGGCCGAGAAACCCGTAATTGACAAGGCGGCCGAGATGAAAAAGATTCTGCGCCAGACCAGGATCTATGCTCGGCAGGCAAAAGAGAGGAAACTGAAACAACTCGCCGAGCGGAAAAGACCCCTTCTTATTGGAATTGTCGGGGACGAAACGGGTGAGAATGCCAGATATGGGATGAGCGTGGTGAATGGAGCACTGGCGGCGGCCAAGCGCTTCAACGCCCAGGGCGGAATCAAGGGTAAAGAGATCAAGGTACTCCACTATAACGACGAAAGTAAGATGAAAAACACGTTAAAGATTGTGGCGTATCTTATCCATAAAGGGGCTATCGCAATATTATCAGCCCCGAGCGGGGCGTCGACCTTCACGCCGATCCATCAGATCAATAAGTCCAGGACGATATTCGTCTCGATTGGATCGAGGCGGCACATCGAAAAGAGCGGTCCGTATGTGTTCCGCAGCGCCGTGCCGGATGAGATGGCGACCGAGGATTTGATTAAATACGCAAGCGCAAAACTGGGCTATGTTAATTACGCGCTGGTGACTGACTCCTTTTATCCGTTTTCCCTGGATTTGAGTTCAATGTTTAAGAAGGCGGTCTATAAGAATCATGGCGTCATCAAGGTTGAGGCCGACGTCTATGACACCTATACGCATAAAAAAGATGTAGGGACGGTCATAGAAGCGATCAAGAAAAGCCCCGATCTCCTGCATGGAGTCATCTTTACAGGAGGCGTTAATGAGGGGATTCTCCTCGCGGAGGGGTTGAAT
>CAZQZF010000030.1:0-14040 GCA_964597745.1 uncultured Zetaproteobacteria bacterium | reverse complement strand
AAGCGCTATGAGGGCATGATCATCGGCATTCACAGCCGCGACAAGGATATTATCGTTAATGCAACGAAGGAGAAAAAACTCACCAATGTGCGAGCCTCCGGCAAGGACGATGCCATTGATCTCGTGCCACCGATCCGTTTAACCCTGGAGCGGGCCGTTGAATTCATCAATAATGATGAACTGGTCGAGATCACGCCAAAGTCGATCCGCCTGCGCAAGCGCCTGCTGAAAGGATTTGAAAGAAAACGAGCCGAGAGATAGGCCTAAATCCATAAAAAATTTACCGCAGGGGGCGCAGAGGTTCGCAGAGGAGATCAAAAATTTCCTTGTCTTTCCTCTCTTTTCTCCCTCTGCGCTCCCCGCGGTGAAAATTCGTAGTCTTTAGGGCAGCACGCTCAGTTTTCGCATCACACTGCCGACCTTGAGATGATCCACGGCATCCATGCCTTCGATCACTTGACCGAACACAGTGTACTTGCCGTCAAGACCGGGTTGAGGGGCATAACAGATATAGAACTGGCTGCCAGCGGAATCCGGGTCTGAGCTCCTTGCCATGGCTACCGTACCTCGTACATGCTTGGTTTTATTAAACTCTGCTTTGATATGATAGCCAGGACCACCGGTTCCATTACCTGCCGGGTCGCCTCCCTGCGCCACAAAGCCGGGGATAACGCGATGAAAAGTCAGCCCGTTATAATATCCCTTGGCAACCAGTACTTTGAAATTCGCAACGGTGTTCGGCGCTACGTCCGGTAACAGCTCGATCAGGATTTTTCCTTCATCGGTATCAATGCGAACATGTCTGCCGGCGGGAATATCCGGATCAGTCGCCAATGGCGCCCTCGGCGCTGCTTTTGTTGCTCTCTTTTGAGAAACCGGGTTCTGAGCATTCGCCGTATTATTACAAACCAAGCACGGAACAAGGCCGAGTAAGACTATAAATGCATGTCTGGAAAAAATGATACTCACATGAATCTCCTTTGAGCAGATGGAAGGATGCGTTTCGGATGCAGAATAGCCATGCCCTCCGCCCCGCGGACCTCTGCAATTCCCAACAGAATGTGGCCATGATATACGGCAACAGGTCCATGATCCAGCTTCCGGACGGGCAGACGCTGCCCATGCAGGAAACGCCTGGCCAGATCGGGTTCCAGGTCCAGTCTCGGGACATCTCTGAGCCAGAATGGCAGGGAGTTCAGGCCACGATCCCTATCCCTCTCCAGCGCACTCATATCTATCATCAGATCTTCCTGCCAGCATCCAATGCTTAAACGGCGCAGGGATAGAACACAGCCGCCACCATGCAGCAGTTCGCCCAGGTCCCGGGCCAGTGAACGGATATAGGTCCCTTTGGAACAGTGAGCACGCAGCTGCAATACAGGGGTCTTCCAGTCGATTAACCGCAGATCATGGATAAAAATCTCTCTGGAAGGCAAATCTACCGGCCTGCCCTGTCGCGCTAGATCATAGGCGCGCCTGCCCTCTACCCGAATGGCGGAATAATCGGGAGGAACCTGTTGCTGGCGGCCCGCCAGAGTCCTGATAGCATGGTCGATCACCGGGATGCCCAGATCCGGAACAGAAAAGTGCTGCATGACCTCCCCTGCCTTGTCCAGGGTGTCTGTTTGGAAGCTTAAATCCATGCTGAACTCATAGGTTTTGTCCGCAACCAGCCCAAACCGTGAGAATCGGGTGGCTTCTCCCAGAAGGATGGGCAACATTCCGGTGGCCAGCGGATCAAGCGTCCCCGCATGCCCGGCCTTGGCCCGATCGAACAACCTGGAGACCGCACTAACCGCCTTGCGCGAAGTCCAGCCTATGGGTTTATCCAGGAAAACCACGCCTGAGATCGATGAGGGAATTTCTGTCAAGAGAAGAGCTTATGATTTCAGGCTGTCAGTAACTGCGTCTTGAACCCTCTGCCGCACCTCTTCCAACGTACCCCGGAGAATGCAGGCGGCTGCATAGGAGTGGCCGCCACCACCCAGCCGTGCGGCAAGGTTAGATACGTCTACCACCGTCTTGTTCCGAAAACTAACCTTCCATTCCCGCTCAGTTTCCGGGCTGATAAAGACAGCAATCTCGACGGATTCAAGGCTTCTTGCATATTCAATAAAGCCTTCCGAGTCTTCATACTTCGTATTTGTTCGCCGGCGCATATCATGATCGACAAACAACCATGCGGAGCGTCCCCCATCTCTGATTTGCAGTGTTCTCAGGGATAGGGACAACAGATCCAGCCGAGCGCGGGAGTAGCTTTCGTAAACGCCCGTGGAAATTCTCCAAGGATCGGCGCCGGCTTCAATCAGATCTGCCGCCAGTTTATGTACATTGGCATTGGCAGTGGACATTCGGAAACTGCATGTGTCCGTCAGAATAGCCATAAAAACAGCCATAGCAGCTTCGACGGAAAGGGGAAGCTTCAAGCGCTCAATCAGTTCATGGATAATCTCGCCCGTAGCACAGGCTTCGGGCGCAATGAGGTTGTGATGTCCGAATCGGGTATTATGCATATGATGGTCGATATTCAACAGGGTCCTGCCTTCGAAAAATGAAGGAGACATACCAATGCGTTCAATATTGGCGCTATCCAGGCAGATGATCAAGTCCACTTCACTGTCCGGCGTAAAAGATTCCCCCTGACTGACATGTTCGGTACCGGAAATAAATCGATACATGCGAGGCACGCCGTCTCGATTATGGAGAAAAACCCGCTTGCCGGAATCTTTGAGGGCATGAAACAGAGCCATCTGCGATCCAATACCATCCCCGTCCGGATGACGATGGGCACACAGTACAATACCTCTGGCAGCTACAATGATATCACATGCCTGCTGCCACTGTGTCATCACGCCTCGCCGCCTTTGAGATCATTGAGGAGCTGTATAACATCACCTCCCCTGTCCATGGCTTCATCCCATTGGAAACGGATTTTCGGTAGCCTCCGTCTTGGTAGCGCATGACGTAAGAGGTGCATAAAGTGGGGCGCCAGACGATTCAACCCCCGTTCACAGTCCACGGGATCAGCCTTCATGCGATGCACCCGGATAATCAGGCCATAGCCGGAAGAAGTGCTCTCCACCCGGGTGATGCTCATGCCAATAAGCCTGGGATCACTAATCTCCGTTTGAATCAACTGACTGAGCAGGCGATGCATATCAGTCCGTAAACGGCGCTGGCTCTGGGATAAAGGACGCACGATAACGACTCCTTCCTTATAGGGAAGTGGCAACTTCCTCGATAAGGTAGAATTCGAAGATGTCTCCGACCTTTATATCATTGAACTTATCAATGCCTATACCACATTCATAGCCAGCTTTCACTTCCTTCACATCATCCTTGAACCGTTTCAGGGATGCAAGAACGCCTTCATAAACCAGCACGGAATCGCGCAGGACGCGAACCTTGGCATGCCGCGTGACAAATCCGTCCGTCACATAACAACCGCCAATGGCTCCCAGCTTGGGTACGGAGAATACCTCACGCACCTCCGCGGCGCCGATCACCTTCTCGACCTTAGTTGGTGCCAGCAGGCCGGTCAGCGCCTGCCGGACATCATCAATGGCATCATAAATCACCCGATAGAAGCGAACATCCACACCTTCTCTCAAGGCTGCTCGTTTGGCTTTTGCATCCGGACGAACATTAAATCCTATCACAATGGCATTGGAGGCAGAAGCCAGCATGATATCGTTTTCCGTGATGCCGCCTATACCCTTGTGAATCGTCTTGACGCGTACGGCATCCGTACCGGCCTTATTCAGAGATTCAACCATGGCATCGACTGAGCCGCTGACATCACCCTTGATCAGGACCGGCAGCTCTTCCACTCCCTCCTGAATCCGGGCAAACAGATCATCAAGGCTCAGACGGCTCTTGGCCTGTTCCTCCAGGCCCGTCTGCCGCGCCTTCTCCTGTCGATAGGAAATGATATTACGCGCCTGTCGTTCATTTTCTACGACAACGATTGATTGCCCCGCCTCCGGTATGGAATTCAGCCCAAGAATCTCGGCCGGAATCGAAGGACCCGCCGTCTTGTGTTGGGTGCCGTTCTCATCGACCAGAGCTCGTACGCGACCCATAACAGTACCGGTAACCACGAGGTCTCCCTGCCTGAAGGTGCCTGACTGCACCAGCACGGTTGCGATAGGGCCGCGGCCTCGCTCCAGTCTTGCCTCGATAATAACACCTCGGCCTCGAAGTTCCGGATTGGCCTTTAGTTCCAGAAGTTCAGTTTGTAATGAAAGCATCTCAAGCAGGGAATCAAGACCCTCTCCGGTGATGGCTGATACAGGCACAATTACCGTTTCGCCACCCCACTCCTCGGGAACCAGTTCATGTTCAGCCAGTTCACGTTTCACTCGCTCCGGGTTCGCTTCAGCTTTGTCCATCTTGTTCATGGCAACAATGATGGGGATGCCGGCAGCCCTGGCATGATTGATTGCCTCAACTGTCTGGGGTTTGACGCCGTCATCCGCTGCTACAACCAGGACAGCTACATCCGTGATCCTGGCACCCCGGGCGCGCAGGCTGGTAAATGCCTCGTGGCCAGGCGTATCCAGAAAGACCACGCGGGAACCATCCTCCAATTTAGCCATATAGGCGCCGATATGCTGGGTAATGCCTCCGGCTTCGCCTTTCGTCACAGTGCTCTTGCGGATTGCATCCAGAATTGATGTCTTGCCATGATCCACATGACCCATAATGACGACAACCGGCGGACGAGGGAGAAGATTGGAAGCTTCCTCATCTTCTGTCTTATCGACCAAGACGTTCTCTACGGAAGACTCATCCAGAAGTTTGGATTTGTGCCCAAATTCTTCTACGATCAACTGCGCGGTTTCAGCATCAATCACTTCGTTCAGGGTTACAGCCGAACCCATCTCAAACAACCTTTTTACTACGGCGCTACCCCTGACAGCCATGCGGCTGGCTAATTCGGAAACTGAAATAGCCTCGGGAATCTCAACCGTACGCACGACGAAATCCGCATCGCCAGCCACAACCTGCTTCTTCTTGCGTTTACCGGCAAAGCGCGCCATCCGTTCTTCTTGTTCCTCTGTCATTGGTGCGCCATGACGCATCTCGGCATATTGTCTTCTGGCCGCTTTTTCAGCGGGACTCATCCGGCGCTGAGGCTTTGCGGTACCTCGGCGCCGTTGCTGCTGACCGGCAGGCTGTCGCGTGGAAGGCATGGGCGCCACGGCCACTGAAGGCGTGCGGCGCGGCACGGCACGAGTAGGCGCCGTTGTTGTACGTCGTTGTCGCTTTTGAGCCGCTTCAGTCTTGATCTGCGTTTCAAGCTGCTTGACGGTTGACCTCGGCGCCTTGGCAGAGGCAATCTGGGCGGGGCTGGGGCCTTTACGAAAGGTTGTACGCGGACCACGAGCTGCATCATGCCGGCCTTTCGGTTTTGTAAGGTTTTTCATTTTCTCAGCTGCCACAGGAGTTGAAGTGATTTTGTTGGCAGCCTCTTTTCCTGGCTTTGAACCTTCCTGAACGGTTGGACTTTTCTTCAAGTCCCGCCCCAACCGAGCTGTTTTAGCTTGTTTTTCCTTAACCTCAGCCGATCCGGAAGCCTTTGAGCGACGACGCCGGACTTCAACCGTAACTACTCTGCCACGATCATCTTTACCTCTTCTGCGGATCTGGCCGGCAATAATCGGCCGGTTCAAGGTTAGGGTCTTCCCCGATGTTCGCGAGGACAAATTCTTGTCCGGCTTTGATTTCATCGCCTCTATAATTTGCTGCTTGTCCTCATTATCCAGCATACTTGTCGGACCGCTCACTGCCAGGCCACAACGGACAGCGATTCTTTGCAGCTCCAAAACATCAATGCCAAGTTCTTTTGCCAGTTCAAGGATGCGTATGTTCGCCATCTAAACATTTACCTCTATGATCTCAAACGATTTCTGCAATCTACCCAGTAAATCGTTGGATTGGGAACCTGCGATTGTACACTTTCGCCATGCTGCATGCAGGTGTTTATCCTTCAAATGCTTTATGCATCCCGAACTCCTGCAGATATAAGCGCCCCGGCCCGGCTTTAACTGCCTGAGATCTGGCAGCACCCGCCCATGGGAATCCACTACTATCCTGAGCAAGGATCGCTTTTCAGAACGTTGCCGGCAGACAATACAGCTCCGGACTGGACCATGTTCAATTTTCATCAAACCAGCCACACGCCTCACGGGCGGCAAGGATCAGTGAATCCAACTCCACCTGTTCCAGTCCTTTCAGGTCAGCCAATTCATCAATCGATGCATCGGCCAGGGCCTCGGCTGTACCAACGCCTCGCTCGGCCAAATGTTGGGCGATCGCGTCCGTCACTCCGGGCACGTTTAAGAGGCTGGGTTCAATCTCAACGGCCATTTCGGGTTTCTCTTTAGCAAGAGCCTTTTCCAGCAATGAATCGCGGGCTCTTTTTTGCAGTTCAATAGCCAAACCTTCATCAAGTCCCTCCAGAGCGGCAAGCTCATCCAGCGGGCAATAGGCCACATCTTCAAGGCTGAGGAAACCCTCGGATGCAAGATATGAGGCAAAATCCTTGTCCATATCCAGGACTTCGTGAAATATCCGTATACCATGCTCAACTTCAGCCTGGCGGCGTTCATGCTCTTGGCCTGTGGTCATGATTTCAATATTCCAGCCGCTCAGATCCGAGGCCAGATGCACATTTTGTCCACGTTTACCGATGGCAATGGCCAACTGATCTTCAGAGACCGCCACCTCAATACTTTGCTTTTCCTCATCCACCAGAACGCGCTCAATGGCGGCCGGAGCCATTGCATTGATTACAAAAGTAGCTGGGTCCGGAGTCCACTCAATAATATCAATTTTCTCTCCGTGCAATTCATTAACCACGGCCTGAACTCTGGCTCCACGCATGCCAACACAAGCGCCTACAGGGTCTACGCTTGGATCTTTTGAGATTACGGCAATTTTTGTGCGCGACCCCGGATCCCGCGCAATGGCCTGTATCTCAACGATACCATCCTGGATCTCAGGAACTTCCTGTTCAAACAGCCGCTGAACCATACCCGCATCCGCCCTCGACAGGATAAGCAAGGGTCCTACCGGCTGATTACGAACCTCCCGCAGATAGGCGCGAACACGGTCTCCCTGACGAAATGTTTCTCTCGCAAGTAGATCTTCACGGAACATCACGGCCTCTCCGCGACCCAAGTCGACATACACGTTGCCGCGCTCAACGCGTTTGACGATGCCGGCAATCAGTTCGCCCACTCTGGACTCGTATTCAGCCACTACGCGGGCGCGTTCGGCTTCTCGTATCTTTTGATTAATGACCTGTTTTGCCGTCTGGGCGGCAATTCGTCCCAATTCAATGGGCGGCAACTCGTCACGAAACTGGGTGCCTAATTCCGCGGCAGGATCAATCTTCCTTCCATCCTCCAGAGTTAGTTCATTTTCCTCATCCTCAACTTCTTTCACGACCATGCGTATATGGAAAAGTTGAATCTCCCCTGTCTTTCTGTCTATCACCGGTTCCACATTTCTGTTTCCATAAGTCCGGCGCGCAGCAGTTTTCAATGCGGATTCCATTGCCTGAAGAACCAATTCACGGTCAACCGATTTTTCGCGTGCTACCGCATCCGCAACTTGCAACATTTCCATACCCATCGTTCAATTAACTCCGTTTTTTATTTCTTCTTTCCGCACCTGGTCCATTCCAGTTGATTTCCCGCACGCTCCTGGCTACATCCCTCTTTGCAATATCATGCATGATGTCCTGTTTATCCATGACCAGGAATCCGGCATCACTCGGCCCCATGTTCCTGCCCTCAAGACTGGTTCCATCCAGGAAAATCACCTTAAGCCATTCTCCCTGATGCCGAAGAAAGTCTTCTGGCGTACATAAAGGCCAGTCAAATCCTGGAGAAGACACCTCAAGCTGATAACTTCCCCGGATCAGGTCTTCCGCATCAAGCTGCAGGGACAGGGCTCGGCTTAGGCTTTCCAGGGTGCCGCTGTCCACCCCGCCGGTCCGATCAACGACTATTTTCAAATACTTGCGCTGACGTCCTCCGCCAATATAAATCTCAAGGACATCGACGCCGAGTTCCGCCACTATCGGGGCCAATAACAACCTTACAACTTTTTCCAATCAAGCTCCTGAAAACAAAAAAAGCGAGCCGCAACTCACTTCTTAACCGAACGATAAGCATTCGAGCCGATATTACAAGCAAATGTATGCGTTAGTTTACCATAGTAAGTATTTGACCGGCCACTTCCTGTGCCGAATCCAGTGATCCGAGTAATCTTCTGAGCTTCGCGAAGGCCAGTCTTTGGATGGAAGCAGCCCCCTGATTGTTAAGGAGAGGAACAATCTGCTCCATAATGTTTTCCAGAGTACAGTCCCCCTGAATTAATTCGGGCATAACGGACTGGTCATCCAGGATAATGTTGGCAAGCCCGATATGCTTCACCCTGGCGAACCAGCGTCCCAGGATTATATGAGTTAAAGAGGATCGATAGATAATGACGGTAGGCACCCCCCACAACGCGAGTTCCAATGTGGCTGTTCCCGACACGGCGATTGCCGCATCAACAGGCAAGGCAAAGCCTTTTGTTGTGCGATCAATCAGCCTGGCGCCACAATCAATGACGGGTTGCAGGATAGATTCCGTTACATCAGGAGCCACGGGTACAACTGCTTGCAAACCGTGAAACTTGAGATCCAATTCCTTCAACACTCCAGTCATGATTGGAATATGGCGCTTGAGCTCTCCTTGTCTGCTTCCGGGAAACAGGCCGATAATCGGCGCCTGGCTATCCAAATGAAGAATTCGACATAATTCGTCCCTGGACCATCCGCTGGAGCATGTTTGTGCGGAGGGATTACCGACATAGGAGGCATGAATGCCCATTGCGCTGAACCACTCAGGCTCAAAAGGTAGAATACACGCCAGTCTGTCCTGGGATTTTTCCAGTTTCTGGACGCGCCATTTTCCCCATGACCAGAGTTTTGGCGCAATATATTGCAAAACAGGGATATCAAGCTGGCGCAATTTATGACCAAGACGCATGTGGAAACCGGGAAAATCGACTAGGACAGCTGCCGCCGGCCGCACTTCTTTTGCCCAGGAAAGGATGGCATTCTCCACGCGCAAGATTCTGGGTAGAACCGTGATCACATCGCCGAACCCCATGACATTAAGTTCATTGATTGGAATCAAAGTTGAACAGCCAGCATTCCGCATGCATTTTCCGGCAATGCCGCTGAACCGGACACCTGGCTCCAGTTCGCTCATCGCCCGAATTACAGCCGACGCATGCATATCACCTGAAGCTTCACCCGCGCTTATGAGGACCTGCATGTATTACCCTCAGTTTACTCTTATCGAATATCGGAAATAGCAAGTCCTTTATGAACCATGCAATTTCCCGCCATCTACGACAACCTTCAACCCTATCACTGAGATTCCAAGTTCCCGGGCCATTTGAGCAAAACGATGCCTCTCAATCATTAAAGTCTTGCCCGCTTCCACCGCCAACAGGACGCAGCCGGAATCCGCCATGGCCCGCAGCGTATCGGGACCGACGGCAGGAACATCAAAGCGCAAGTCCTGATTCGGCTTGGCAATCTTGACGACAACGGCCCGGCCTCCCCCCAGTTCCCCACCACGGCGTATCGCCAAATCGGTTCCTTCAATGGCCTCAATCGCCAAGACACTCTGATTCTGAATAACGACAGTCTGTCCAATATCAAGGGCGGCAATACCATTGGCCTGAATCAAGCCAAATTTCACATCTCTGATCATTTCCTTTTTTGGCATGGGACCAAAAAGGTGACCATCAGAGGCCAGCATTTCGTGGGCATAATCAGTCTGAGGCAGAACAGTGATCCCTTCCCTGGCAAGCAGCCCGGAAATGGCATTCATAATCGTGTCGTCGCGCCTGTCCGGCAGCTTAGAGAGTGTATGTATAGCCTTAAGATCAGGTCTGAAGTTCTTAAATAAATGGAGTTTTTTAACCTTTCCCGCCATGATAACATGATGAACACCTTGCTGCTTGAATGCATTAATCATACCTTGAAGCTGACCTACATGGAGCCAGCATAACGACGTGGCGATTTTTTTTATTTCCGGAGATGTTTCTTCACGAATAGCCACAACATGGACTTTAAATCCGGACTGCGCGAGATTCCGAGCCATTTCCAGGGGAAAAGAACCGTATCCCGCCACCAAACCGATTCCATCAACTTCCCGATACCTACGTCCCATTGGTCTGATGCATACACACGCCTTTTTTGGCGCTTCGCACAAAATCACAAAGTTCAATAGCCGCTGGATCATTGCCGATAATGGCTTCTGCCTGTTCGAGCCTCAGATTGAGATTTTCGTAGGTCTGAAAAAGTGTCCGATATAACTGCTTCAGTAAGCTGATTGTTTCGTTACTTATCCCGTAGCGACGCAGACCAACAACATTCAATCCTGAAAGTCCGGCCCGATAACCGCCAGCGATCATGCAGAATGGTGGAACATCCTTCACTACGCCCGTCATCCCGCCCAGCATGGCCAGCTTCCCGATTCGTATAAACTGATGAACAGCAGTCAGGCCGCCAATAATGGCACTATCCCCTATCTCCACATGTCCAGCCAGAGTGGCGCAGTTTGCCATCACGATACTGTTTCCAAGATGGCAATCATGAGCGATATGGGCGTAGGCCATGATGAGATTTTTATTGCCAATCTTGGTTAGCATACCGCCACCTTCCGTACCGATATTGATGGTGATATTCTCCCGCAAAATATTTTCATCTCCGATCACCAGCCTGGAAGGCTCGCCATGATATTTAAGGTCCTGCGGATCATTGCCTATGCTGGCGAAAGGAAAAACGCGGTTATTGGCGCCGAGAGTCGTATGTCCGGAGATTACGACATGAGAAATCAGTTCAGTGCCGGGTCCAATTCGAACATGTTCGCCGACTACGCAATACGGACCAATCTTGGCCTCTGGATGAACGATTGCCCCTTCAGAGATAATTGCTAAGGGGTGTATATTTACGTTCAATCTGAATTCCTGGGAATCATGGCAGCCATAAGGTCGCCTTCACAAACCAGCTGGTCTTCGACTCTGGCCTCGCCATGCAGTTTCCAGAGATCACCCCGGTGCCGTAAAACAGTGAGATCGAAGATAAGCGCATCCCCAGGCCGAACCGGCTTTCGAAAACGGACCTTATCAATCCCTGTAAAATACACCAGCATATCTTCAAATTCAGGGGTGGATTCAGAAGCCAGAATACCTCCGGTCTGAGCCATGGCTTCAACAATCAGGACGCCAGGCATGACCGGACGGCTTGGGAAATGGCCTTGAAAAAATGGCTCGGTAATGGTCACATTTTTCAGGGCGCGGATGGATTTCTCAGCTTCCAGTTCCAGAATCCTGTCCACCAGGAGGAAGGGGTATCTGTGAGGCAATCGTTCCAGGATATAATCAATATTCAGCATTGACGCCTCCAATCCATGAATGGGTTTTCTGTCGAACGATTTCTTTTTCATCCGTCTTTGTTCAGACAGTCGTTGAAATATCGCTGAGGCCTTTAACCAACGCCGATGCGGCATTGCAGGGATTCCGGCATAGGTTCCATTGGCTGGAAGATCACTTATAACTCCGGACTTGGCTGCGATTTTCACATGATCGCCTATTGAAATATGGCCGGCCAGACCCACCTGTCCGCCCAGCTGACACCCTTCACCAACTTCGGTAGAACCGGAGATTCCCACCTGACTTGCCATAATGGAAAAGGCGCCGATCCGGACATTGTGACCAATCTGAATAAGGCTATCGAGTTTAACTCCATCTTCAATCACAGTGTCGCCAATCGTCCCCCGATCAATACAGGTGTTGGCCCCGATCTCTACGCCATTCCCGATGACAACTCTTCCCATCTGGGGAATCTTCAAATGTTCCTTGCCATTCCAGGCATACCCGAAACCATCCGAACCAATTATGGCGCCGGGTTGCAAGATAGATCGGTCGCCAAGGACGCAACCAGCTGACAAAATGGCACGGGAATGAAGGATGCAGTCTTCTCCAATTCTTGCGCCTTTCCCCACAACACAACCGGCTTCAATGATTGAACCTTTCCCGATATGGGCACCCGCTTCAATTGATACCAGAGCTCCCACTTCGACATCGGCCGCTATATGAGCCGTGCTATCAATACTGGCTGTCGGGTGCCTGCTTGAAGATGATAAAGGGGCCGGGTGAAAATACTGTTGGGTTAGAGCAAAGGCAAGGTAGGGATTCTTGATCCGAATTATGGGCCGCCGGGCGTCTGGAAACACATCCTGCCCAAGCAAAATAACCCCGGCTTCAGAGTTCTTAAAGTTTGACCTGTAGCGAGGATTGGCGAGAAATGCCCCCTCAGACTTTTTTGCCAGTTTCAACGTTTGAATATCAAAAATTTCCGCTTCAGGATCCGCATAATGCAGGGAACCCGAAACCAGATTGGCTAACTCACGCAGGCGCACTGAAACTTAGGCCTGGTGCGGATGAGTGCAAGGTAGCGCAAACTCAAGGTCATGGACGTCCCCATGTACAAGTTCAACCATAATGAAAAAGGTAAGGTGCTATTTCTTCTGCTTATCTAACGCCTTGGTAACCTTTGCTGTCAGATCATAGACATCGGATGCGTATAAGATGGCTTGCTGTTTTGGTAGAATCAGATCGTACTTCTTTTTCTTGCCGTATTCCTTTACCGTAGCCAGAAAATCCGACAGCATCCCCTGATCGAGGCGATTCTTCTCTCGCGACAGGCTCTCCTGGGCATCCTGTTTTTTCCGTTCGAAAAGCTTGTTCATGGTCTGCAGTTCTTCCTGCTTCTGAGACATCCGGTCCGGCGACATGATCATGGACTTTGAGCGCAAGTCCTCCGCCGCCTTCAGAATCTTATCCTTGAGGGCGTTCAAGGCCTTCTGCCGTTTCTTCCTGAGCTTTTCAAGGCGGCTTATTCCATCCTGATAGGCTTTTGTGCTTTCGATCGCACTTCTGACATCAACATAGCCCAGTTTGATGTCCGCGGCCACTACCTCCACAGAGGCAAAACACATAGTCATCAGTAATAACATTAACATCTTTTTTTTCATACGATCTCCTTCAGTTGCTTTAACCCGACAGTTCTAAAATTGACTTCCGATAGAAAAATTAAAGTTTCGGACGCGATCCTGCACCTTCTTGCGGATGGGAAATCCCCAGATCAGGCCAATGGGCCCGATAGGTGACAGCCACTGTATCCCGAATCCATACGATGCCCGCAGATCTGAAAATTTCAATGTTTTGTTGATGTCAGCCACAGTTCCGATATCAGTGAAAACCATACCGCGAAATCCGGAAGTCTGCACGTAAGGCAATGGAAAGAACAGTTCTAAAGAAGCAGTGGCCGTCTTGTTCCCGCCTATAATGTCTCCCGTATCGGGATCCAGAATCGTAACGCCAAAATCATCGAAGCCGCGCAGGGAGCCTGTACCGCCTAGAGAAAACCGTCGATACAGAGGGATTGTCCGTCCCGAGTAACTTCGAATATACCTTCCTTCAATAGACGGGCTTAAGACAAAGTCGGCGCCCAGTGGCATATAGAGATTCGAGGAAATGGATGAGTCAATAAATCTGTTAAAGCCGCCAAGTCCAGCGACGCTTACGCGCAGTAGATCATGATGTCCGGATGAAGGTGTCAATGGACGGTCTGTCGTGTCCCAACTGATGACCTGGCTAATCTCTCCGGTTGTTTGTTTGCCCTGTTGCGAACGCAAAAACAGAGAGGCCGTCGCTGGAACGTCAAACAGATTGATCTTCGATATCTGGTAGCCAATCCCATAGCTTAGATTTTCAGATAAGGGGATATCGAAATTTATTGCACCGCCTATATTATCCTGTTTATATTGAACAAATTCCTGCAATCTCGTCTG
The DNA here is from genome assembly GCA_964597745.1 of uncultured Zetaproteobacteria bacterium. Lineage (GTDB taxonomy): Bacteria > Pseudomonadota > Zetaproteobacteria > Mariprofundales > Mariprofundaceae > CAYLYU01. The sequence continues at coordinate 109 of CAZQZF010000030.1, read as the reverse complement.
CTGTTTAAAGGTGCTCAGAGTTACGCTCAACTCCTTATCAAGGAAATAGGGATCCGTGATCGAGGCATTGTAATTTTGCGTTTTAGCCCCAACCTGACCGGAGATACTC
>CAZQZF010000029.1:0-14057 GCA_964597745.1 uncultured Zetaproteobacteria bacterium | reverse complement strand
TCGGCAGCATATTGGAAGCTGGTGGAGCATTCTTACTCTGACTTCAGAAACGCCAGAACATGGCTCAAGATGAACGGGCCATCGCTGACGCTGTAGGCCCTACCCCGGTCGGCGCACCCATCAAAGGGTCGATACATGGAAAATGCACAGATAGAGGAGGCAGGATTTTTGTTTATGGTGAAGCGATTGAGCCAATTGCAAAACCCATGAGCGGCGATTGGCTCGATTGTCGGCTCATCATGAATATTCGGGGCACATTTTACCACAATATTAGCAAGGATATGTTCCCGATATTTTGCCTTTGCCTTGCATTCCGGGCCTGCTGATGATAGCTATCGCACCCGCAGATTCGGGTCGATCGCTGGATCTAGAAGAATAGAGTGCTTTCTTCTATTAATTTTCAGGGGGGATTTATGGGCGCCAGTTATCTGGCTTCGGAATATACGCCAATCTTTATCTTCATCATTGTCGCGCTGGCAATGGGTGTTGTGCCCCTGGTGTTGACCTTTTTTGTCGCCTCTCAGCGTCCCGATTCCGAAAAGTTATCTGCCTACGAATGTGGTTTTGAGGCGTTCGAGGACGCCCGCATGCAATTTGATGTTCGTTTTTACCTGGTGGCCATTCTGTTTGTGGTCTTCGATCTGGAAACTGCCTTTATGTTTCCCTGGGCCGTAGTGCTTGATCAGATTGGCCTGTTCGGTTTTGTAGAGATGATGCTGTTTTTGTTGATCCTGTTTGTGGGTTATATCTATGCTTGGAAAAAAGGGGCGCTCCAATGGGAATAGAGGGCCTTCTCGATAAGGGCTTTGTTACGACAACTGCCGATAAGGTTATCAACTGGGCGAGAACAGGCTCGTTGTGGCCTATGACCTTCGGTCTGGCCTGTTGCGCGGTGGAAATGATGCATGCGGGGGCTTCGCGGTATGATCTGGATCGTTTCGGGGTTGTCTTCCGTCCCTCCCCGCGGCAATCGGATGTGATGGTGGTCGCCGGAACCCTGATTAATAAAATGGCGCCTGCCCTCAGGAAGGTCTATGACCAGATGTCAGAACCAAGATGGGTCATTTCCATGGGTTCATGCGCCAATGGCGGGGGCTATTACCATTATTCGTATGCGGTGGTTCGCGGCTGTGACCGCATCGTTCCGGTGGATATCTATGTACCAGGTTGTCCCCCGACCGCGGAGGCCCTTCTTTATGGCATTATTCAGCTTCAAGAAAAAATAAAACGTACGAATACGATTGCGCGCTAGATGGCAGCACAAAAACAAGAAGCAGAGAACAACCTGGACGCGCTTCCTGAAATAAAGGGGCTAAAAGAGTCGTTTGGAGATCAGGTTCTACGTGTTGAGAATGGCCTGGATATGCCAACCGCGCATCTGGCTGCTGATGTGATTGTCGAGGGTTGCCATTATCTGAAAAACAGTCATTCCTATGAAATGCTCATCGATCTTTGCGGCATGGATATGTCTGACTATCCGGGACATTCCGCGAACCTTCCCCGTTATGAGGTCGTCTATCATCTTCTGTCAATTTCCAGAAAGAAAAGGTTTCGCCTTCGCGTACCTGTAGCCGAGCGGCAACTCATTGATTCAGTTATCGAAGTCTGGCCGACTGCCAACTGGTTTGAACGAGAGGCCTTTGATATGTACGGGATCATTTTTAATCACCACCCGGACCTGAGAAGGTTGCTGACTGATTATGGTTTTGAGGGCCACCCCCTGCGCAAGGACTTCCCGCTTACTGGCAGGGTTGAACTATTCTTTGACGATACCCAGTGGCGCTGTGTGTATCGGCCGAACAAGCTTGAAAACCGCGTGTTGATTCCCAGAAGCTGGCCGGGAGCGGGCCGTGGCTGAAATCAAGAACTACACGATTAATTTCGGCCCGCAGCATCCTGCTGCTCACGGGGTGTTGAGGTTGGTATTGGAACTGGATGGGGAGGTTGTGGAACGCGCCGATCCGCATATCGGCCTTCTGCATCGTGGAACCGAGAAACTGTTTGAATATAAGACCTATATGCAGGACCTGCCCTATTTCGACCGCTTTGATTATGTGTCCATGATGGCCAATGAACATGCCTATGTGCTGGCGATAGAAAAACTGCTCGGTATTGATCCGCCTGAGCGCGCCCGGTACATCCGGGTGATGTTCGCTGAACTTACCCGAATCCTGAATCATCTGCTGTGGCTGGGAGCGCATGCCCTGGATATTGGCGCCATGACGGTATTTCTCTACTGTTTCCGGGAGCGTGAGGACATCTTTGATTTTTATGAAGCGGTCAGCGGGGCACGCATGCATGCCGCCTATTTCCGGCCCGGCGGCGTAAGCAAGGATTTACCCCAGGGCCTGCTGGAAAAGATTGACGCCTTTACCGAGCGCTTTCCGGGATATGTGGATGACTATGAAACCCTGCTAACGGAGAATCGTATCTGGAAACAGAGGACTGTCGATATCGGCGTGGTGGACAGGCAGGCGGCCCTGGACTGGGGATTTACCGGCCCGATGCTCAGGGGCTCGGGCGTGGCCTGGGATCTTCGCAAGACCGAGCCCTACGAAGTTTATGACAGGATGGACTTTGATATTCCAGTCGGGGCGACCGGAGACACCTATGACCGTTATCTCGTCAGGGTGGAGGAGATGCGGCAGTCCAACCGCATCGTAAAACAATGCGTGGACTGGCTGGCGAACCATTCCGGTGCGGTAAAGATTGATGACTATAAACTAACCAATCCGCCCCGCGCCCTGATGAAATCCGATATGGAAGCGCTGATTCATCACTTCAAGTTTTTCAGCGAAGGTTTTTTTGTGCCGGAGGGCGAAGTCTACGCCTCCGTGGAACATCCCAAGGGCGAGTTCGGCGTTTATATCAAATCCGATGGCTCGAACAAGCCCTATCGTATCAAGGTTCGGGCGCCTGGATTTGCGCATCTGCAGGCGCTGGACTATATGTGCCGTGGACATATGATTGCCGACCTTGTAACCATTATCGGCACACAGGATATCGTATTTGGAGAAGTTGACCGATGAGCGCGGTGGTTCAGGATCCGCCTCGGTTCTCCGAGGAACGGCTGGCGGAGATTAAGTCGCTGGTGAAGCGCTACCCGCATTCGCGATCGGCCCTGTTGCCCGTGCTGCATATGGCCCAACAGGATTTTGGGTATCTGTCCATGGCGGCGCAACAGCTTGTTGCCGATACGTTGGGCATTCGTTTGATGGCGGTGCGCGAGGTAGTTACCTTCTACACGATGTTTCGTGAGCAGCCATGTGGAAAATATCTGCTTGAGGTCTGTACGAACGCCGGCTGCATGTTGAATGGCGCCAATGAACTGCTGCGTCACCTGTGTGACCGGCTGGGTATTCGACCGGGTGAAACAACGCCCGATGGCATGTTTACCGTAACTGAGGTGGAATGCGCCGGGGCCTGCGGCGGCGCCCCTGTCGTACAGATCAATAATGTATATCATGAGAAGGTTGATGCATCTCACATGGACAACTTTTTAGCTGAGACCAGGGCAGGCACGGAATGATCCCTTCAAACCCTGAAGAGGTAAAGGCCATCTGTTTCGATCGCATCCGTATTCCGGGCGTGCGCTCACTGAAAGTTGCCCGCAAACATGGCGCATACGAGTTCCTGCCCGAGGTTCTGAATGGATTCACTTCCGAAAGGATTATCGAGGAAGTTAAGACATCAGGTATTCGCGGCCGGGGCGGAGCTGGTTTCCCGACCGGTCTGAAATGGTCATTTGTACCGCGTAATACGGGTAAGCCGATCTACCTGATGTGTAATGCCGATGAGGGGGAGCCGGGAACATTCAAGGATCGTGATATCATGCGTTTTGATCCGCATCTGCTGATCGAAGGCATGATTATGGCGGGTTTCGCCCTGGATGTCCGGAATGCCTATATCTATATCCGGGGTGAATTTCTGCATGAGGCAAATACCCTGAATGCGGCGATTGCCGAGGCCTATGAGGCCAATCTGCTGGGTGAGCATATCCTGGGAACGGATTTCAGCATGAATCTGACCGTTCATCGCGGCGCCGGCGCCTACATCTGTGGGGAAGAGACGGCCCTGATTGAGTCCACTGAGGGCAAACCGGGCCGTCCCCGTTTTAAGCCTCCATTTCCTGCTGTTGAAGGTTTTTACCACTGTCCAACGGTTGTGAACAATGTTGAAACACTTTCAACGATTCCAACGATTCTCCGATTTGGCGGGGCGTGGCATGCCGCCATCGGCAAGCCCAATAATGCCGGCATGAAAATCTTTTCGGTATCTGGACATGTGAACAAGCCCGGAAATTACGAAGTTCCCCTGGGAACGCCGCTGAAGGTTCTGGTTGAAGATTTTGCCGGTGGCTTGCAGCATGGAAATACGCCCAAGGCGGTGATTCCCGGCGGATCATCCTCGCCATGGCTGCTGTCTGATCATTATGAAATCCCCATGACCTTTGATGACCTGGCCAAGGCCGGATCCATGCTCGGCTCCGGGGCGGTGATTGTCATGGATGAAACTGCCGATGTGTTGGCGGTGAGCCGAAGACTGGCCCATTTTTATGCTCATGAATCCTGTGGCCAGTGTACGAACTGCCGGGAGGGAACCGGCTGGCTGGACCGCATATTAACCCGAATAGAACGGGGGCGGGCTCTGCCTGGCGATATGGAGGTTTTGAAGAGCGCCGCCAGTAATATGGCGGGCCGCACCATTTGCGCCCTGGCCGATGGGGCCACCGCGCCTGTGTTATCACTGATCAAGAACTTTCCCGAAGAGCTGACCTCTCGTATTACGGAGAAAGCGGCATGACCACATTATATATTAATGACCGTGAGGTTACGGTCCCGGCCGGAACGAGCATTATGGAGGCATGCCGGAAGCACGAGATCGAAGTCCCCCATTTTTGTTACCACCCGGAACTGTCGGTAGCGGCAAACTGCCGCATGTGCCTGGTTGAGATTGAGGGCTGGCCCAAACCGGCGGCGTCCTGTTGTACTCCCGTCACCGAAGGTATGAAGGTCTCTACGCAGACCCCGGGTTTGAGCAATGACAGAAAGATGGTTATGGAATATCTGCTCATCAATCATCCCCTGGATTGCCCGGTATGCGATCAGGGCGGTGACTGCAAGCTACAGAATTACTCCATCGATTATGGAGCCGTTCGCGGCCGTTACGCTGAGGCGAAGAGGGCGCCGGTAAATTATGATCTTGGTCCGTTTATTAATACATGCATGACCCGCAGTATCCACTGTACGCGTTGCGTGCGATTCGCCAATGAGATTGCCGGCACGGGTGATATGGGCGTGCTTGGCCGAGGCGATCGTATGACTATTGTCGGCATTGTGGAGGAGTGTCTGAGTTCGGAGCTTTCAGGCAACCTGGCCGATATCTGTCCGGTCGGCGCCCTGCTCGACAAACCATCGCACGATGTTTCCCGGCCATGGGAGTTAACCCATCACAAGAGCACCTGTACCATGTGTCCACAGGGTTGCGATATCAAGATCGAAAGCCGCGGGGATGAGGTGATCCGTATTCAGCCGGTTGCAGGCAGCCCGGAGCCGTGGATATGTGATCGCGGCCGCTATGCGTACGACGCATTTCGTTCAGAGGAACGGATTGTGACGCCCCTGATGGTTGAAAACGGAAAGATGATGGCCGTGAATTGGGATGATGCCTGTTCAAGAGCTGTTAATCTTCTGGCCGATAAACGAGTTGGCATTGTGTTTTCTCCCGACTGGAGCGTAGAAGGCCTGGCGGCCATCCGGTTGTTGCGTGACGGAGCCTTTCCCGATGCGCGCATGGCCTTTGACCTGCACCGACGTGATATGCGCCCCTTCGCCTTTGAAGAAGGCTTTGCCATGACGACACAGCAAATTGAGGATGTGGATCAGGTTGTCATTCTTGGCAGCGATCTTCGTCAGCGTCTGCCGCTTGTCATGCAGCGGCTCAGGAGCCGCCTGCGCCATGGCAAGCCTGTCGTCCGCCTTGGCGCCATGAATTACCGGACCAATACCACGATTGCCAGAGATGCATTGATTCGGCCCAGGGAATGGCCAGGCGTAATCGCGCGGGCGATGGATCAGGTGATGGATGTCGGCAAGCAGGCGGCAGGCATGAGAGAATGGCTGGCTGCGGTTGAAGACAGGCATGAGGCTGGAAAACTGCTGGCGGATGCGCTGCTCTCTGACAGTTGCGCCCTGCTGGTGGGTGAGGAGATTCGTTCCCATCCTGATGCGGCTGCCCTGATTTGCGGCATTGATTTGCTCGTACGTGGTTGTGGTCATGCCGAAGAAGGCCGCGATGGCCGCAATTTGATACCGGAAGGTATGAATGCCCAGGCCCTGTCGGTAATCTATTCAGACATCAGAACCAGTGTTGGCGACCTTTGTTCGCAGGCGGCGAATGGAGACCTGGATGCATTGCTGTTGATTGGCAGCGATCCTCTGGGGGACGGCCTGTTCCCGTGTGAGGCTGAGGCGGCCATGGAAAAAGTGCCTTTGGTTCAGGTCGGAGCGATCCGCGGCAAGATCAGTAAATACGCCGCGGTAATTCTACCCGCTGCCGCCTATTCGGAGGTTGATGGCAGTTTTATCAATGTTGAAGGCAGGGTGCGCGTGGCCAGGCATCCGATCCGGGCTGTCGGACAGGAAAGACCCCTGTGGAAAGTCATGTTGCGTTTGTTGCAGGCCCTTGATAAGGAACTCCCGGTAACAAACCTTGCCGAACTCCGAAATTATGTCAGCCAATCATTGCCTGAGCTCTCCGAGGCTTGGGAACCCAGGATGGAGAATGAGCTTATCCTCTCCAACAGGCGTAATTCAAAGGCGGCGTATCTACCGGATGATTCCTGGTGGCAGGGGTTTGATCTTGATGTTATCAGTCGTTATTCAATGTATCGCGAGGGTATGTGGTCAAGGGCCTCGGCGCTGTTGACCGAGGCGGGCCGAATCTTCGCACTGGATGATCTGCTGGTTCATCCCCGGACTCTACGGGAAGCTGGCCTTGAGCCGGGCGAACACAGTGTCAGGACTCCAAATGGAGAATTCAGATTTAATATCGGTGTGCGGGACGATGTTGTACCGGGCGTTTTATTTATAGGCAGGCGTGGGATTGCCGCCGGTTTATCCAGTGATGTATGCGCGGCAATCCGGGGAGATGACAAGTGAATGGATCGTCTTTTCTCGATATGGCCTCACAGGCAGGCATCTGGCTGCTCGAAATTCTTGCCATTACGGCTACGGTAGCGCTTTCCGTGGCCTATATTACCTATGCCGAGCGCCGTGTGATCGGATGGATGCAGGTGCGAAAGGGTTGTAATCGGGTTGGTTGGGCCGGACTGCTGCAACCCATCGCCGACGGCATGAAACTTTTTCTGAAGGAAACGATTGTTCCGTCGACGGCCAATAAGTTCCTGTTCGTGGCAGCGCCGGTCATGTCCATAGTTCCAGCCTTCCTGGCCTTTGCTGTAGTGCCCTTTGGAGAGACGCATTTTTTTGGCGTCTGGAAGGTAGCCCATGTAATGTCCATGGCGAATCTGAACGTTGGCATCCTGTATGTCATGGCTATCTCTTCCCTTGGTATTTATGGCATATTGATGGCGGGCTGGGCCTCGAATTCAAAATACGCCTTTCTCGGGGCTATCCGCTCCACCTGTCAGATGGTGTCCTATGAGATATCCATGGGATTTGCCATTGTCACTGTATTGATGCTGTCGGGTAGTATGAATCTTGCAAGTATCGTTCATGCCCAGGCTGGCGGCCTGTTGCACTGGTATTTCATTCCACTGTTTCCCATGTTTCTGGTTTATTTCATCTCCGGAGCAGCTGAAACCAATCGGTCGCCCTTTGATCTTCCCGAGGGCGAATCCGAGATTGTAGCCGGTTATTTTGTCGAATATTCAGGCATGTGGTTTGGCACCTTCTCACTGGCTGAGTATGCCGCCATGATCCTGATCAGCATGATGACATCGATCATGTTCCTGGGTGGATGGTATGCGCCAATCCCGTTTCTGGACGTTATACCGGGAATTGTCTGGCTACTTGCCAAGACGGCATTTCTGATCTTTATGTTTATCTGGTTCAGGGCCACATTTCCGAGATATCGTTATGATCAGCTCATGCGCCTGGGTTGGAAGGTGTTTTTGCCCTGGACTCTTGGCTGGATTGCCGTAATTGGCATCGCATTGTACACGCCAGGCCTGAAGACCCTGATGTCTTTCTGGCATCATGGAAGTGCGGCATAATGCTCAATCGCGCCGTAAACACATGGCTGCTTACCGAACTGTTCCGTGGCCTGATGTTGACTGGTAAGTATCTGTTCAAGAAAAAGATCACCGTGGAATATCCCGAGGAACGAACGCCGCTTTCCCCTCGTTTTCGCGGCTTGCATGCGCTCAGACGATACGACAATGGAGAGGAACGCTGCATTGCCTGCAAATTGTGCGAGGTCATCTGCCCGGCGTTGGCCATCACCATCGAATCCGAGGAACGCCAGGACGGCAGCCGGCGCACCACCCGTTATGATATTGATATGACCAAGTGTATTTTCTGCGGTTTTTGTCAGGAGGCTTGTCCGGTGGATGCAATTGTTGAAACCCAGGTCTTTGAATATGCCTCCGAAAGCCGGGCTGAACTGTACTACACAAAAGAAATGCTTCTGAATGTTGGCGAACGCTATCAATCTCAAATAACCGCCAACATTGACAATGAAGCACGATATAACTGATGGGTTCACGAAAGGTCCGGAACAGGACTTTTTACGACTTCATCATCTTTTGAGGGGATAGGGATGTTGGAAGCCGGATTTTTCTACTTGTTCGCTTCGCTGGTAATCGTTTCAGCGTTGGGCGTCGTAGTATCAAAAAACACGATTTATTCAGTCATGTTTCTGATCTTTTGCCTGTTCAATTCCGCCGGACTGTTTTTTCTGCTTGATGCCGAGTTCCTTGGAATTATTCTGATATTGATCTACGTAGGGGCGGTAATGGTTCTGTTTATGTTTGTGGTCATGATGCTGGAGGTAAACTTCGCCCGGTTGCATGAGGGATTTATGGCCTATCTTCCGGTCGGTGGCATTATCGCCTTAGCTTTGCTTGTAGAATTAATCGCGGCTGTTTCAGGAGGCGTATTCTCCAGCAAAGACCTGCCGAATCCCGGTCACTTTACACAGGATATCAATAATACCGTTGAAATTGGCAAGTTGCTCTATACCAAATATATGTTTGGGTTTGAGATTGCGGCTCTTGTCTTGCTCGTGGCTCTGCTCGGTGCGGTGGTGTTGACGCTGAGATCACGCCGGGATGCCAAGTATCAGAATATTGGCAAGCAGTTGAAGGTGCGCAAGGAAGATCGAGTGCGTAAGGTAAGCCTGTAATGGGGCTTTCGGCTTATCTGATCGTTGCCGCCGGCCTGTTCTCTATCGGTGTGATCGGGCTATTTCTCAATCGCAGAAACGTGATTACCATTCTGATGTGTATTGAACTGATTCTGTTGGCCGTGAATATAAATTTCACCGCCTTTTCGCACTTTCGACATGATCTTGGCGGCCAAATCTTTGTTTTCTTTGTCTTGACCGTGGCCGCCAGTGAGGTCGCGGTTGGGCTTGCCATCCTGGTTGCCTTTTACCGCAACCGGCGGTCTATTGATATTAATGATATTAATACCTTGCAGGGATAGGGGGGATTTGTGGAGAGCTCAATACCGGGCGCAACCGCGGGTAAGGGGGTAAAACTGTGGAAACGGTGATTTCTGTCAGACCTCTTTTGGCGGTGCTTGTATCCTCCGTCGCCGCTTGCCTGATTATTTATTCAGGACACAATCCGAATCGGCGAGAGTTCTGGACCTTTCTTGCCGGCACTATAAAGTTTTTGATTGTTGTGTCGATGTTCCCACTGATCATGTCGGGACATCAGATTGAATATACAGTCTTTCACATCTTGCCGGGTGTCGAACTGGCGTTCCGGGTAGATGCATTGGGATTGATTTTCGCGACCTCAGCCTCTTTTCTATGGCTTTGCACATCCGTCTATGCAATCGGCTACATGCGATCCCTAAAGGAGCACGCTCAAACGCGTTTCTACGCCTGCTTTGCGCTGGCATTATCAGCGGCCATGGGCGTTGCCTTCGCACGGAACCTGTTTACACTATTTTTCTTCTATGAGATGCTGAGCATCGTCACTTATCCGCTTATTATTCATGATGAGAGCAAAGACGCATGGGAGGCGGGTAAGAAATACGCGATATACCTGATGGGGACGGCCGGGGTGTTCTTCCTGCCGGCAATGCTGCTGACCTATTATCTGACGGGGTCGCTGGAATTTTCCGCTTCCGGCATATTTTCCTCTGACGCGAATCGAGCGCTTCTAATCGCAATCTATGTTCTTTTCGTGGCCGGCCTGGCCAAGGCTGGCATTATGCCGTTTCACAATTGGTTGCCCACGGCGATGATTGCTCCAACCCCTGTCAGCGCCCTGCTGCATGCGGTCGCGGTGGTAAATGCCGGCGCGTTTTCGGTGATACGCATTATCCTGTATGTTTTTGGCAAAGAGATGATGCGTGATCTGCATCTTGGAATAGCGACAGCGGTCTATGTATCCATCACGATCCTGATGGCTTCTGTTTACGCCTTTACGCGGGACAATCTCAAGATGCGGCTGGCCTATTCGACGGTGAGTCAGCTGTCTTACATGATACTCGGGGTCGCCTTGTTGTCGCCAAGCGGCATCACGGGAGGAACGATACATATCATGATCCACGGATTTTCAAAGATTACCCTGTTTTTTTGCGCCGGCGCAATTTATGTTGCTTCCGGGAAAAAGTGTATCAGCGAGATGGCTGGCATTGGCAAGCAAATGCCCTACACGATGGTCGCGTTTGCAATCGGGGCCTTTAGTATTATTGGAATGCCTTTCCTGGCGGGTTTTGTGACCAAATGGTATCTGGTCGTCGGTTCGATACAGGCAGGCTCCGCGGCAATACTCACGGTCATTCTGTTCAATGCGATATTGGATATGGGTTATTTTGTGCCGGTCATCTACCGGGCCTTTTTCGTGGCGCCGGATAATCCGGAAGAGATGGAGAAAGTCAACGAGGCGCCCCGTACAATAGTGGTGCCGATAATGATTACCTGTGCGGGCGTGATCATTCTGGGGTTTTATCCGAGTATATTCTTGAAACTGGCCGGTATGGTGGCCCAATGAGTCTGGCTGGGATATTGGAAGCAATGGTGAAGCATGCATCCCTGCTGCGGAAGATAAGCTACCTCGTCTTGACGGCTTTGGTTGTCGGGGATTTTTTTATTCCACGAGAACATGCGGAGCACTTTTGGGAGGCGATTCCGGGCTTTCACGCCCTGTACGGGTTCATTGCGTGCGTAGCCATCATCGTGGTGTCAAAGTTTCTTATGCACTGGTTGATGAAACAGGAGGACTACTATGATTGACTGGATCCATCCCGCCCTGTTTCTCATAGCGGGCGTACTAGTATTGCCATTATTACCCGAAAAGTTTAAGAAAATTTATCTGATTGCATTGCCTGCATTGGCTATCCTGGACGTCCTCCAGATGACGCCGGGGATCTACGGCGTCTACCATGTGTTTGGGATCGATCTCGTGTTCGGCCGTGTGGACAAGCTGAGCATAGTGTTTACTCTGATATTTTCTATTATGGCGCTGATCGGGGCGATCTATTCCCTTGAAATGAAAAAGGACGGGCACCATATCGCGGCTTTTATGTATGCCGGCGGGTCGTTGGGCGCAACATTTGCGGGCGATCTTTTTACACTGTTCATCTTTCTGGAGCTGATGACGGTTGGATCCGTTTTCCTGATTTGGTATCGAAGGACGCCTGAAGCGATCAAGGCTGGCTATCGATATATCCTGGTCCACGCGACTGGCGGCGTCCTGTTGCTCGGCGGTATCGTGATCCATTTCGTTCAGACCGGATCTACGGATTTCAGTTTACTCAACCAGGGGGCGTCAGGCTTCTACCTCATTCTTGTCGGGTTTATGATCAACGCAGCGGTGCCCCCGCTGCATGCGTGGCTCCCGGATGCATATCCGGAAGCGACGGTGCCGGGAGCGGTTTTTCTAAGCGCATTCACCACCAAGACCGCGGTCTATTGCCTGGCCAGGGGTTTTGCCGGAACGGAAATGCTGGTTTGGCTCGGTGCGATCATGGCGCTTTATGGCGTAATATACGCGATGCTATCCAACGACATCCGGCGTCTTCTTGCCTACCACATTGTCAGCCAGGTGGGCTACATGGTCTGCGGTATTGGAATAGGCACGGAGATGGCCATCAATGGCGCCGTAGCGCATGCGTTTGCCCATATTCTTTATAAGTCATTGCTTTTTATGGGCGCCGGATCGGTGCTGTACATGACCGGCAAGAGCAAGATGACCGACCTGGGAGGGATTTACAAGGCAATGCCGATAACCCTGGTGTTGTATATGATAGCGGCGTTTTCGATTGCCGGCATGCCGTTTTTTAGCGGCTTTGTCAGCAAAACTATGGTGATTGCAGCGGCGGGGGTGGATCACCGCACGGCGATATGGTTGCTGCTCGTACTGGTCTCCACCGGTACGTTCCTGAGCACTGGCCTGAAATTACCCTATATAACATTTTTTGGGGAAAGCAAATCCGAGGCCTGCAAGCAAGCCAAAGATCCACCAACCAGCATGATTGTCGCCATGGGGATCGGCGCCTCTTTATGCTTCCTGATCGGCGTTTATCCGCGGGCGCTGTACGATTTTCTGCCCTATGCGGTTCACTTTCACCCATATACCACGGAGCATGTCATCGGGGAATTTCAGCTGCTGTTGTTTGCGGGAGTTGCGTATTATATTTACCACAAGAGCCTGGTGGGACATCTGGCCATTGCCCTCGATACGGATTGGTTTTACAGGGAAGGAAGCAAGATCTTTCTATGGTTCGCCCGAAGCCCGGTATCGATCTATGAAAAGTATGTCACTCAAATGTATCGTACGCTGGGGATCAGATTGACCAGGGCCGTGGCGGACGCAGGCTACTGGTTTGATCAAAACATCGTTGATGGATTGGTCAATGGAGTTGCCAAAATTGTAAATCTGTGGGCGGCAAAGATGAGCGCCGTGCAGAATGGACAGGTTCAGCAGTATGCAATGGCGATGGCGATTGGCGTCGCCATCATATTGGGTATCGGATTCGTCTTGTGATCGGGTGGATGGAAAATGTTTGAATCACATCTTCTGAGTTGGGTCATATTCTTCCCGCTGATTGGCGCGGCGGCATTGCTGGCTGTGAAAAAACGCAGTCACATTCTGTGGATGACCTTCGCCATTACAATCATCGACATGCTGATTTCGTTGCCATTGTGGACCAGTTTCGATTCATCGACTTTTGAAATGCAGTTCGTGGAATCCGCGGTATGGATTCCGGCATTCAACATTCACTACTCACTTGGCGTGGACGGGATAAGTGTTTTACTTATCTTGATGACAACGATACTCATGCCGCTGACCATCCTTTGTTCCTGGGAGGCTATAGAGAAAAGACTCAAGGAGTTCATGATCGCCATCCTGGTTTTGGAATCAGCGATGCTTGGCGTTTTCTGTGCGCTGGATTTCGTACTCTTTTATTTCTTCTGGGAGGCAATGCTGATACCGATGTTTGTGATCATTGGCGTCTGGGGAGGGCCTCGGCGCGTCTACGCAACGATAAAGTTCTTTCTTTATACCCTTGCTGGAAGCGTGCTGTTATTGCTGGCGATCATGGCGCTCTATTTCAAGGGTGGCGGCACATTCGATATTCAGACGCTGATGGCGCAGAAATACGGAGCACAGATGCAATTCTGGGTCTTTCTGGCGTTTTTCTTTGCGTTCGCGGTAAAAGTTCCGATGTTTCCGTTTCATACCTGGCTGCCGGACGCGCATGTCGAAGCGCCAACTGCCGGTAGCGTGATACTGGCCATCGTGATGCTTAAGATGGGGACATATGGAGTTATGCGTTTCTCTCTTCACATCGTGCCCGACGCGAGCGTATTAATGGCACCGGTTTTGATTGCCATGTCTTGGGTGGGAATGATTT
>CAZQZF010000028.1:0-14061 GCA_964597745.1 uncultured Zetaproteobacteria bacterium | reverse complement strand
TTGACGAGGGGAGCTTGGGGAATACCCTGGCTCCTACTCTACCGTCCTCCGCGGTTAAGGCTTTTCTTTTTTTTTACCGCCTGTCTGCGTGCGGCTTGCCCGCACAGGCAGGCAGGGTACGCAAGAGTTCTTCCTTTGCGCTCTTTGCGGCTCTGCGAGATCATTGCTTTTCAATCCTGACTCTCGCCAGGTAAATTCTGTGCTTTTGTATTAGGGCTTTTGATGATGCTCCATATCGCCTCTGCAGCCGGTGGCCAGCCATTCAAAATGGCTATCAGAGATGAGTGATTCTATCTGTTTCGCCCATCTTGAAGATCACATCACCATGCCTGTTACCAGATATTGGGACAGGAAACAGGGTGCTGACGCTTGCGACGTTCAATTAAAAGATCTAAAATGAACACTGACAGTATACATATTGAGGTGCATCATGAAAACAAATGCCGTTGATTTACGCCGGAACATGAAAGACATCATGCGTGCGGTCGAGCGCAATGAACCTGTGACCGTGCTGTATCATGGCAAGGAAAAAGCCATGATTCGACCCATTGAACAAACATCCGCGTCATCCGTGCGCAGTCATGCCTTTTTTGGCATGAATGAGGATGATATTGCTGTAGAAACTGTTATCGACGGACTGCGTGACGGGCGGTATTGATGCTGTTTGATACCGATGTTCTCATCTTTGTGCAACGCGGTAACATCAAAGCAGCCGCGCTCGTTGAGGCCGCCGAACGGCGTTACATTTCCACGCAGACCTATATGGAATTACTGCAATGTGCGAAAAACAAGGAGCAGCATCGGATTATTCAACAATTTCTCAAGGATTTCAGTTTTACGGTTCTTCCCTTCACCGAAAATATTGGCCATCGCGCATCCGTCTATGTCGAAGAGTACGCCCTGTCCCATGCAGTACGCGCCGGTGATGCCATCATTGCAGCGACGGCAGTTGAACACCACCTGCCCCTGTCAACGGCCAATACCAAACATTTCCGTCCGATCAAAGAATTAGATTTGAAGGTGTTCAAGCCGGAATAAAATGGGAAAGGATGCACAGCTATTGAACCTTGCCTGATTATCTGCCATAATATTGTGGCAGGAGATTGCCATGACGGTTCACACCCAAAAGAATTTCCATCTTCCCTTACCCGAGGACATCTATAGCGAACTGAGGGATGAGTCGAGGAGAACAAAGCAGCCCGCGACGCGGATTGCCAGACAGGCTATTGAACACTGGCTGAAAGAACGCCGCCGGGCCGAACTCCGCGCTTCCATTGTCGCCTATGCGGAAAAGCATGCCGGTTCGGACGCCGACCTCGATGAATCGTTGGAAAAGCTTTCAGCGGATCAATTGTTTGTTAACCCGGAAACTTCGCCGTGAAACGGGGTGAAGTCTATTGGGCCGAGCTGGCGCCACGCTCCGGTTCCGAGCAAAGAGGCCGCCGCCCCGTTATCATTATCTCCCATGACGGCTTTAACCAGAATCCAAACTGGCGTTCCATTATTGTTGTGCCGCTCAGCACCTCACAGGCGCAGGCAAGGCGCGGTCCAACGGCTGTTTATCTGTCAAAGACGAATGGGCTGAACAAAGCAGGAACCGCACTCTGCCACCAGGTCACGACATTAGATCGCAGCAAGCTTACCCAACGAATGGGTGAACTGCCCTCCGCAATGATGAAGCAAGTGGAATTTGGTCTGAAAGCCGCCATGGATATGGAATAAGAGAGGACGTGGCAGTATTTATGAATAGTGCAGGCTAAGATCGCCAAGTAAATAAATATTTCTTGTGCATTGCTCATGCGATGTCACGAGTAAGAGACTAGGTTAAAGGGATTGCGTATGGTCATCCCATCAATGACCTGACCATGTTGCAAATCTTCGCTATAAAGCACCTCTGCTCCACCGCGCAAAGCGGCTTGAATGATCAAGCTGTAACCACAAGCATGTTTGTGAATAATCGGCTAATATTCCCTCATGAGATTGGATGAACAGGAAAAGCAGGCCCTTTTTAAGGCCATTCAAGGCGTGACGCCCGTCTATCTGTTCGGTTCGCGCACGGATGACGATGCCAGAGGCGGAGATATCGACATCTTGATCTATTCCCGGGAACCCGCATTTGAGTTGTCACGGAGAATAACCAGAGATTTCTTTCTTGAATGTGAAGAGAAGATTGACGTTCTTGTCGTAAATCCGGATGCGATTACGCCGGAGCAGCAAGCCCTGATTAATTCCCTGAATATGAGGCGTATCCATTGAACGATTATGACCTGCTGGTTCGCTCATCCAGGGAGAAATGCCTGGCAGCCTTGGCATTGGTTCACTCATCGGTTAAAAAGCTGCCGCCCTTCGATATTTCCAGGAAATATACTCATGACGAACTGGAACCGTATGATGCGCTTTCTGATCGTTTTATAAGAGCCGTTGAAGTCAGCATCAGGTTTTTCAGGAGCTATGAGATTTATCAGCAGGCCGAAGCCCCTGAAACCTTCAGGGATCTGATGCATCGTATGGAGAAATACGGTCTCATCCAGTCGGCAATGCTCTGGATTGAGATGCGTGATGTCCGAAACCGCATTGTACACGATTACATTCCTGAAAAGAGAAAGGAGATGTTTGACCTTCTCCTGGGTAAATACAGCAAGGAGTTGGTTCATCTGGCGAGGAAGCTCGAAAATATCAGACCCTAATCCGGCAGCCGGAACCAAACAGGCTTGAACCAGAAGGTGAATGGCGCCGCCAGAGAAGCTCCCCTGGGGGATAGGGTACACAAGAGTTCTTCCTTTGCGTTCTTTGCGGCTCTGCGAGATCATTGCTTTTCAATCCTGACTCTCGCCAAGACGCCAAGATACAAGAGGCGCCCTAGGATATATTTGCGCGACAGTGACAATCCGGAACACAGTGCCGGTGTAACGACTTTATAGATGTGTCAGAGTGCGCCAATGGAGTCCGACCAGTTAAAAGCGCTTATTCGTGCAAAGGCACTGGGGCATGGCTTTGACCTGTGCCTGTTTGCCCGGCCGGATGTGTCTGAACTGCATCAAAACGCTTATCAGAACTGGATTGCCACAGACATGCATGGCGATATGGGCTGGATGGCCGAGGAGAGCCGTGCAGAGCGGCGCAAGCGGCCCGAATCGATGCTGGACGGCGTTCAGACCGTCATCACGGTGGGAATGCGCTATTCGCCATCGTCATGTACGCTGAAAGAGGCCGAATCCCGGCGGGGCAGGGGGGTGATTGCCGCCTATGCCCATGGTGACGACTACCACGAGTTGATGAAGAAACGCCTGAA
Organism: uncultured Zetaproteobacteria bacterium; assembly: GCA_964597745.1. GTDB lineage: Bacteria > Pseudomonadota > Zetaproteobacteria > Mariprofundales > Mariprofundaceae > CAYLYU01. The sequence continues at coordinate 10,769 of CAZQZF010000028.1, read as the reverse complement.
GGCCCTGGCGCGTGATCTGGACACACTCCTCGGAAGGCACAATCAACGGGTTTATGTAGACACGGCGCCGGTGCTGGAACACGCCATGGCCGAGGCCTCGGGGCTCGGCTGGCAGGGCAAACACTCGCTGACCATCAACCGGGAACTCGGTTCCTGGTTCCTGCTGGGCGAGCTCTTTACCACTGCCGGCATAGAGCCGGATTCACCCGCCTCCAACCACTGCGGCTCTTGCACGGCCTGCATGGATATCTGTCCCACAAAGGCCATGGTGGCGCCGTATGTGGTGGATGCGCGTCTGTGTATCTCGTATCTGACTATTGAGTACGGGGGTTTTATCCCGCGCCGATTGAGGCCGCTGATAGGCAACCACATCTTTGGCTGCGATGACTGTCAGGCGATTTGCCCGTGGAACCGGCATGTCACGGCGCCGGATCGGGACCTGCTGAATCCGCGAGGGGAGAATTGTCTGCCGGAGCTTGCTAGTCTGTTGGCGCTCGACGAAGAGGGCTTTCGTGCGCGCTTCCGCCGGTCACCGGTGAAGCGAACGGGCAGGGCAGGGCTGCTGCGTAATGTATGCATTGCCATGGGTAATTCGGGTGATACCGGCTTTGTACCGTTGCTTGCAGAGGCGATGCGGGACAAGTCGGCGCTGGTGCGAGCCCATGCGGCCTGGGCGCTGGCCCGTCTGGCCCCAAAAGACGGCCCGGTTTTGACCTGTCTGCGGCAGGCACAGGCCGTTGAACAAGACGAAGAATCGCTTGAAGATATGAGTATAACTATCGAAGAAACATGGATTAATTAATGACTAAGGCATTTATTTTCGACCTTGACGGCACGCTCGTTGACGCATTGCCGGACATCCGGGCCAATATCAACAGGGCGTTGAAAAACCTCGGCTATAACTTTCAGTTGAGTATGGAGGAGACAAAGCCCCATGTCGGCGGCGGGGCGCAGAAACTGGCCGCCAGCGTGTTGGGCAAGGCCATGGACGACCCGACAACGATAGCGCTCTATCACACCTTTGCCGACATCTATGCCGAGCATCCGGCCGATTTCGGCAGACCATTTCCCGGCGTCATGGAAACGCTGGAAATACTGAAACGGCGAGGCATTCCCATGGCCTGCGTGACGGCCAAGCCGGCCAGGGCGCGTGTAGAGGTCCTCAGCAAGCTGGAAATATCGCCATATATGACGCATGCGTTGTCACCCGAGGATGGCTTCGCCAGGAAGCCGGCGCCGGACATGTTGCTTGAATGTTGCCGCGTCATGGGCGTGGATCCCGGGGAAACGGTCATGGTCGGAGATACGCGTTTTGATATCGAGGCCGGTTTTAATGCCGGTTGTCTGGCTGTCTGTTACTGCGAATTCGGTTATCAGCCTCTACCGCATGAATTTGAGGGCAGGGTGGTTTGCCTGAATACGTTTTCCGGCCTGCTGGCATTGCTGGATGACTGACGCACCCAGAATTACCGGCATCTACGGTATCCTGCCGGCCGATATCCCGCTGCGGAACCTGTTATCGAGGGCCGAAGCGGCGCTGGCCGGCGGCATCAGGACGCTGCAATTAAGGGATAAGAAACAGGAATATAGGAAAGCCGTCAAACGGGCCTGCGCGCTTCGCGAATTGACGCATGAATATGGGGCGAGAATGATGATTAACGATTCAATGCAACTGGCCGTTGAGTCCGGTGCGGACGGGGTGCATCTGGGACGCGGAGATGTGAAGGGCTTGATCCGGCCTCGGGACGAACCGGACAAACCCCTGATGATTGGCATCTCCTGCAAGGGCGATATCGCCTTTGCCCGGCATGTCCTGAATGAAGGGGCGGATTATGTTTCCCTTGGCTCCGTCTTTCCGACCTCATCCAAGGAGAACGCCGTACCGATCGGTCTGCCGAGGCTCTCCCGGGCAAGAGAGATGTGTCCGGATGCGAATATCTGCGCCATCGGAGGCATTGGACTGGAATCGCTTGCTATGGTCAAACAAGCCGGGGCAGATTGCGCGGCCGTGATTTCAGCGCTGTTCAGCACCCGTGATATTGAGTTGACCGCCCGGCAAATGATTGAGACGTGGTGGAAGGCATGAGCATTGATTGATCCGGAGGAGGAGGATAAACGGCCCGTCTGTTTGGCCATCGGCGGTTCGGATTCCAGCGCTGGCGCCGGTGTTCAGGCGGACTTGATGACTTTCAGGTTATTTGGCCTCAAGGGCTGCAGTTCGATTACGGCATTGACTGCACAGAACCCCTTATCTATCAGCAGAATAGAGATTGTTTCTCTTGAACAACTTGAGGCTGAAGTGCGGAGTATATTCGATTATTATGATGTCTCGGCTGTTAAAACCGGCATGCTTGTCGATCATGACAGGATCAGTCTGGTTGCCTCACTGTTAAGGGAATTGCATCCGGATCAACCGCTGGTTGTTGATCCGGTGATGGTTTCCACATCCGAAACGCGTTTGCTCGATGATGACGGTGTGCGAGCGCTGACTGACAGACTGTTTCCGATAGCCACCCTGATTACGCCGAACATACCCGAGGCCGAGGTTCTTCTGGACAGACCGGTATCGGATCCGCTGGAGGATGCGGCAGCGCTTGCCATGCGCACTCAAACCTCCGTGCTTCTCAAGGGAGGGCACGGACAGGGCGATAAACTCCTGGATGTGCTCTATGAGTTGACGGGGGAAATAACGCCATTTGAACACCGGAGGAAGGCATGGGATCAGGAACAGGCGCATGGCAGCGGTTGCCGCCTGGCCTCGGCCATTGCGGCCCGGATGGTCATCGGTGATCCTCTTGCCGGTGCAGTGCAAAACGCAATTGACTGGTTGCGGAAAGGAGACGAATAAAAACTTATAACTAATGGATTTTATTAAGAATTATATTCCCGGAAAACTGAAACTTGACTGGAAACTCATGGTTAAATTACTTGCCAGCGGGGTTTTTACAGCCCTGGGTATCTATGAGCTGGGACTGAATCCCGAGCTTTATGGTCTCGCTTTAATCGCGGTTCCCGTTGCCGGCCTGGTGTTTACCTATCTCAGGGTCGTCTCAAACAGCAGCGTCATCAGAATTATTAGTATTGTTGTTGTGGCAGCGATTCTTGGGCTGTGGTTAAAATCTATTGCGCTGGCAATTGCCTTTTTTCTGATGCTGGAGGGCGCCACCCAGAGAAATTGTATACGGCGGTATAAAGATGCCAGATGGATGCAAATTGCTGAAACCGAGGAATCCATTGATACAGCAAAAGAAATGACTTCAAGACATACGCTGTTCCAGACACTGCCTGAACAGGAGCGAACGAGTCTGACAGAGAAATGCAAGATTGCTGAACTTGAGCCAGGAGACATCCTGATCAGGGAGGGAGAGTTTAATTGCTATCTTTACCTGATTGCCAAGGGTACTGTTGATATTATTAGTGGTGGAAAGAAGGTGGCTTCCGTTGGCGCGGGCGATGTGGTTGGAGAAATATCCACCATCGGTCTGAGTCTTCCAATAGCCGATGTCGTGGCTACGAGCAAGCTGTTGGCATTTGCCTTTCCAGTTGATGACATAAACAGAGCGGCCAGCGAGAATCCAGCCTTCGCTAAACAGCTATACGAAATTGGTATGCGCCGCTTACGGCCGAAACAGACCTCCTGAGCCCGATTCTATTGTTTAGTGCGCTACCATATGATCCGGCATTCCGGGGCTTAGATTCTTGATTTCACCAAACTGTAATTCATATTTGGCAATGTTTTCGGCAAGTGCGGCGGCGATGCGTTTGGCATGCGAGGGTGAAATAATAACCCGCGCATTGACCAGCCCGGTCGGGGGTGAGGCAAGGATAAAATCCATGACAAACTCCTCCTGTGTATGGGCCACCAGAAGCTGGTTCGCATAGACACCCGGAGCCACATCAGGCGGAACCTGGATCTGAACTTCCTGGTTTTGACTGGTTTGTTCACTCATAATAATTTCCTCTATTATTCTTTCTTTTCAGTAGGTTCGGCAATAGATTTCGCCTCCTCATAGATGGCCTCCAGGGCTTCCGGATTCAGATCCTCCAGCCTGATATTTCGCTTGATGGCCAGGGCCTCCATGCCTCGGAACCGTTTCCCAAACTTGCGGTTGGTGCGCATCAATGCCAGTTCGGCCTGAATCCCAAGTTTTCTGCCCAGATTGACCAGTGTAAACAATACGTCGCCAAATTCATCCTCCAGTCTGTCCATGTTGGAGCCCTGACGAACCTCATTGGAAAGCTCAGCCAGTTCTTCCTCCATTTTGGCGATGACATCCTTTGCTTCATTCCAGTCAAAACCGGCGCGAGCAGCCCGTTTCTGCTGTTTGAAGGCATAGGCAAGCGCCGGCAGGGGTGGAATGCCGTCCATAAGGCTCTGACGATCCTTGTGTTCTCTGTCCTTGATCTCATGCCACTGACGGCTCAAGTCATCGGTCTTGCTGTCCTCGAAAACATGGGGATGGCGGCGAATCATTTTTTCGACAACCGACTCCGCGACATCATGCAGCGTGAACAGATTCCGTTCACTGGCAAGCCGTGCATAGAACACAACCTGCAGGAGAAGGTCGCCCAATTCTGATTTAAGGGATTGCCAATCCTCCTGATCAATCGCCTCGATGACCTCATGAACCTCCTCAAGCGTGTACTGACGCAGGGAAGTAAATGTCTGCGCCTGATCCCAAGGGCATTTCTCACGCAATACATCCATAAGAACGTCTAACTTATCGATTGCATGTGGTATATCGTCAATCCTGCCCGGCATTATCTTAAGTTGCCTCCCTTTATAACTTTACATAATATACATTATGCGACGTTTTATATAGGCCTCATCAAATCAATTCTACGCGCTTTCCACCATGCATCGACCAGACGCTCCAGCAACGCGACAATATCCTTGTGCTCAGGCCCTTCTTTCCGCATGTGCAACCAGTGTCTGAGTCGGCGCACCATATCCTCTTCCGAATCGAGCTCCAAGCGTTCTCCGTTCAGAGCCCGCAGGCGCATTTGCTTGTTCTGATCAACACACCGTTTTATCTCATCGACGAACCGCCTGAGCAGGTCGGAGCAAAAAATATAACCGCGCAGGCTCAGATATTGTCTTACTCGATTCAACACATGATCTTCAAAGTCCCATCGCTTTGCCGTTGAACCCAGCGTCTGAAACTCGGACACGGCACGGACGATCAAGCCATTTAATGGCTGCCAGGTAACCGGCAGCCAGAACTGGAAGCGTTCCAACTCTTCGGGCGCGCTCCGCACAGGCCCGGCTACCTTCAACTTTGTCCACAGGGCGACATTCATAGACCCGAGATCCGCTTAACCGCCCAGTCTACGAGGCGTTGCCGGCGTTTGTCGTGACGGGTCTGCATCTCTTTGATACGTTTATCCATAGCGTCGTCAAGAATCCGGTTTTTTTCTTTTATCTCTTTCTCAAGGCGTTTAGCCTCACCGGCCAGCTCCACGTCAAGGGCCTTGATCGCCGCCTCCATTTTCCGGTGCAGGCGCTGTTCAAGCCTTTTCAGGCGGTTACGGGAGTCATTTTCAGCCTTCTTGATGGCCCTTGCAGCCTCCTTCTCGGCATCCGCAATCTTGCCGACAAATAGTTCCAGTTCACCTTGTTTCATCTGCCTGCCGTCTTCATGCGTTTGATCTGAAACAGCGCTTCGCGCTCCTTTTCTTCCAGACACCGGCCGATTTGCATTCGTTCCTTCTCAAGATTCGGTAAAATCACATAATCCAGGGCATTGACCTGGTGCTGACAGCGCCTGAGCGCTGATGCGATGCGTCGTATGTTGGTCTCCACGCTCATCAGGCCCATCAGATCAGGCAACAGGGAGGCAAGCAGCCCGCGCACCTGGTCCGGTAGAAGCCCGCAGTCAAACAGAGCGCCGAGCGGCGCCGGCCGATATTGTTCCAGGCTTAACTGCGTTAACCGGACGGACATCCACGGTTTTTCCCTGCCATGCAGATCAAATCCGGGTTGTTGCCCGGCGCTCAGCGAGCGCAGCCGTTCCATACCTTCCCTGCCGAGGCATTCTACCCAGAGCTTCTCGATCTCCGCCCAGTGTTCCGCCAGTCCACGGCGCAAGCGGGCTGAATCACGCAGTAATTCTATTCCCCTGGCAATCAAAACGTCCCGTTTATTTTCCAACAGGCCCAGACTTTCCCCGGCTATGGAAAGTTCGGCTCGAACCCGGACCAGCTCCGCCTTGGTCGCCGGTCTTTTGCTACCATTGCCGATCATTCTGCAATCTCCTCCCTGCCCGCAGCCAAAAGATTTTCGTGTACATGGATGAGTTCAGCAGACAAGCGTGTGAGCTCGCTTTCCGGCAGGATGCCCAGACATCGCCAGGCAAGGTCCAGCGTTTCCTCAATACCGCGCTCCTCATTTGCGGCCTGAGCCTCGAAATAACGCTCAAAAATATCGCCAAAATGGAGATAGGTGCGTTCGACTTCTGAAATATCCTCTTTCCCGATAATCCGGCTCATCAGCCTCGCCTGCATACTTCTGGCATAGGCCGCGTAAAGCTGGCTCATAATGGGAAAATGATCCGAGCGCGTCAGCCCCTCGCCTACCCCGTCCTTCATCAGACGCGAAAGGGATGGCAGCAAGTCCATGGGCGGATATAGGCCCTGCCGGTGCAGGGTTGAAGAGAGTACAAGCTGCCCCTCAGTGATATAACCGGTGAGATCAGGAATGGGATGGGTAATATCATTATTCGGCATGGTCAGAATAGGTATCTGGGTAATGGAGCCGGCCCTGCCCTGAATCCTTCCCGCCCGTTCGTACAGTGATGCAAGATCGCTGTACAGGTAACCGGGATATCCCTTGCGGGAGGGAACATCCCCTCTGGCGGTGGCAATCTCGCGCAGCGCCTCACAGTAATTGGTGATATCGGTCATAATGACAAGCACATGCATGCCGAGGTCAAAGGCCAGGTATTCCGCCGCCGTCAGGGCCATGCGTGGGGCGAGAAGCCGTTCCATGGGGGGGTCATCGGCCAGGTTCAGGAATGATACCGTTCTACCCCGTATCTCGCGGTAGAATTTCATCGCCACATCATGCTTGACGCCGATGGCGACAAAGACCACGACCAAAGGTACATCTTCCGACTGTTTCACGGCATGCAGATCGGGGCGAATCCTTGCCTGCTGCGCAATCTGGATGGCCAGTTGATCATGCGGTAACCCGGATCCTGAAAAGATCGGCAGTTTCTGGCCGCGCACCAGGGCATTCATACCGTCAATGGCCGAAATCCCGGTTTGGATAAAATCTACCGGATAATCGCGCGCCACCGGATTGATGGCCGCTCCCATCACCTCCCGGCGCAAGGCGCCTGTCAGAGGCGGCCCGCCATCGACAGGCTCGCCCATGCCATTCAGCCGCCGGCCAAGCATGGATGCGTCAAGGTTCAGGGAAACGGGCTCAGCCATGAAACGTATTCTGGAGCCGCTCTGGGCCAGCCCATGGGTTCCCTCGAACACCTCCACGATTACATGATCTCCATCCAGCAGGGCCACGCGCCCGTGGCGCATTCTTCCCCGGCTGTCCGCCAGTTGTACGGATTCACCAAAACCAATTTCCCGCAAGGGGCAAGTCAACATGATGAGAGGTCCTTCAATACTGTCGAGCCGGGTATAAATAACGGGGTCGCTCATACCTGCCACTTATCCAGCACATCCAGATCCTCGGACGACACTTCATCTTTGAGTCTGATCATCTCGGACAGGCGATATTTTTCCGCCATCTCCTCAGCCGGTCCGGAGTCGCCCAAAATGGAATGCACCGTAGCCGCAACCAGGGCAAGCATCTTTACCTGTTTTTGCGGCGATGCAAAACGATCTTTCTCACTGAATGCCGATTGCTGGAGAAACGCATCCCTGATCAGCCGTGCAGCTATCAGCACCTTGCGTTCTTCATCCGGCAAGCCCTCCTCGCCCATGATGCGTACCACCTGGGAAAGTTGCTCCGCCTGCAGAAGAATCCGCATCACCTCATCACGGTTATTGAGCCAGTTGTCATCCAGCCTTGACCACCATTCGCCAAGGTCTTCCAGGTACTCGGAATGTGATTCCAGCGGGTTGATCGCGGGAAAAAAACGCGCATTGGCCAGATCCTTGTCCAGCGCCCAATAGGTTTTAACAAAGCGGCGCGTATGCAGGGTTACGGGTTCGGAGAAATCCCCGCCGGGAGGTGAAACCGCGCCAATGGCGCTGACCGAACCGATCCCGCCCGCCAGGGTTCGAACCCTCCCCGCCCGTTCATAGAACTCCGCCGTGCGGGTGGGAAGATAAGCCGGGAACCCCTCTTCCGCCGGCATCTCCTCCAAACGGCCGGAAATTTCTCGCAGGGCTTCCGCCCATCTTGAAGTGGAATCCGCCATCAATGCAACGTCAAAGCCCTGATCCCGGAAATACTCGGCAATGGTAATGCCGGTGTAAATTGATGCCTCGCGCGCCGCCACAGGCATATTGGAGGTGTTGGCGATCATCACGGTACGCTCAAGCAGAGGGTGACCGGTGAGGGGATCCGTAAGCTGTGGAAACTCCCTGACCACGCCTGTCATTTCATTGCCCCGCTCTCCACAGCCGATATAAACAATGATGTCCGCATCGCACCACTTGGCCAGGTTATGCTGGGTAATCGTCTTGCCGGTGCCAAACCCGCCCGGAATGGCGGCGCTACCGCCTCTGGCAATGGGGAAAAAGGTATCAATGATGCGTTGCCCGGTAATCAGTGGTTCAGTGGGCGGCAAACGCTCACGGATGGGCCGTTTAATGCGCACGGGCCAGCGTTGGAGCATGCTGATTTCCCGTTCATCTCCCCGCGGGGTTTTGATCCTGATGAGCGGCTCGTCCACGCGGTAATCACCTGCATCTTTCATGCTGATAACACTTCCACGGCAATCGGAAGGAAGCAGTACCTTGTGCGTGATGAAGGACGTTTCATTCACCTCGCCGATGATGGCGCCCCCTTCCACGTCCATTCCCACCCGCGCCAGCGGGGAAAAGGGCCACGCACGTTCCCTGTCCAGGGCCAGAATCGTCATTCCCCGACCGATAAAATCACCGCTACGTTTGTACAAATCAATCAGCGGGCGCTGAATGCCATCGAAAATACCGCCCAGCAGGCCCGGACCCAATTCAACCGCCAGCGGACTGCCGCTGCCGGCAACGGGTTCGCCAAGGTGCAGCCCCGTCGTATCCTCATAAACCTGGATGGCCACATGGTCCGATTCGATACGGATCACTTCTCCGATCAGGTCGGTATCACCTACCGCCACTCGCTCAGACATAGAAAACAGTTCCGGCTGGTCGCAGATAACCAGCGGGCCGTTAATCTTGATGATCCGTGCCGACATCCTTCCTCCACCGGTTCCAGAGTTCGAGAATCAGGTCAGACAGTCGCGTATCCCAGGAAGCGTCCACCTGCATGCCGCCCTGCTTATCCGTCAGGATGGCCCCTCCCAGCATGCTCCTTGCCCTGATTTCCACGCCTTCAATTCCCGACAGCAGGTCCGACCATGCCGCTTTCACTTCCAGCACGAACCCCTTTTCCACGCCGAGCCGTTTCTTCGTCCTGTTGATCCACCGCCGGAGCCGCTTCGCATCCGGCGGCTGCCGCTCCAGGGCATCCCGTATGGACGATTCCAGCTCGTTGATTTTTTCCTGCTCAAAGGCCCACAGCTTCGCCTGGCGGGCCTCCTCCGCTTCACTTTGCTTATGCTCCTGCCCTGCCAAAAGCTCATGCATCCGTTTCCGCTTTCTTTCCGAGAGCAAAGCCTCCAGCCTGGTGGAAGCCTCCCGTTTCAGGCGCCCGGCGGCTTCTTTCTCCCGGGCGTCTATTTCCATCAGGCGCTGTTGCTGTTTCGCCGTGATCCGCGATAGCAGTGCATCCCCGGCTTGTGAATTTCTTACCAATGGACCTGCCCCAAACCAATGGCGCGTCCGAGCGTGCGAGCCAGGCGCTCGGTTTCAGCCAACGGCGCCTCGGGGTCGGGAAGCCGAACATAACAGCTTAACTCGTCGTCGACAGCGCTCTCCCGGTCGACAATAACTACATTTTCCGTCTCACCTTCCGGCGAGGAAACACCGATGGTGGCGAACAGCAGCGCCAGTTCTTCACTACCGTGAAAAACGAGGCGTTTCATCCAAGCCTGGCTATGATGATAAAGGAGAGGATCAGGCCATAGATGGCGATTCCCTCCGCCAGGCCGACAATGATCAGCACCCGGCCGAACATCTCCGGTTTTTCCGAAAAGGCAGCGATTGCGGCCGCGCCAACATGGGCAACGGCGTAACCCGCCGCGATACAGGCCATTCCCGTCGCCAGCGCCGCCGCCATGTAATAGCCCCAATGGGCCAATTCGTGCGCGCCAGTTTCAGCGGCGGCCGCTCCCGTCATGCCGGCAAGCATGAAGGTGGCCATCACCGCCAAAACAAGGCTACCGGCACATATCCAGGCCAGCCCTTTTCGCTTGCCAAACAAATTGTGAATCATCTAGTTCCTCCTGTGGCCAACGGCGCAAAAGCGTGGCCATTAGCCTGAACGAATTTGGTGAAAAACTCGAAAAAATTCAACCGCAGCGTCTGGATGGCCACGATCACCCCTTCCGCCACGATGATAACGGCATTGCCCAGCATCATGATGCACAACGATGCCCAGATGGATGAAGTGCTGTCGGCGGCAATAACCACGACGGATGAAAGCACCACGTGGGCGATGGAAAAGGCGGCGATACGGGCGAAAGAAAACGTTTGCACGACAA
>CAZQZF010000027.1:0-14300 GCA_964597745.1 uncultured Zetaproteobacteria bacterium | reverse complement strand
CCTGCATCAACGGCAATCACATATACGGTGGATACCACGGCCCCGGCCATCACTACGCCGGGTAATATTACCGTGGCGGCTACCGGAGCCGCGGGTATAGCGAAAACCAATGCAGCCATTGCGGCATTCCTGAATGCGGCCGTCACCGCCGATGCCTTGGACGGAGCAGGCGTTGCGGCCAACAATGCACCTGCCGTATTCCCGATTGGAACGACCACTGTGACATTTTCGGCCACTGATTCGACTGGCAATACGGCAACGCCGGTGACAGCCACTGTGACGGTAACCGCGCCGCCACCAGCAACACCGGCATCAGGCGCCGATCTAACCATCAGCAAGCTGGCCTCGGCCAACCCTGTTGCCGGGGGCGGTCTGCTGACCTACACCCTGACAATTACCAACCTGGGACCACAGGCAGCCAGTGATGTTATTGTCAGCGATTCCCTTCCGGCTAGCCTGGACTTCATCCTGACCATCCCCAGTCAGGGAACCTGTACGGGAACGGTCAATATATTATGCAGCCTGGGAACCCTGGCCAACGGGGCCACCGCCACCGTGTTGTTGGCCGTGATACCGCAGATTATGCCGGCGATCTTGACCAACACTGCCTCAGTGGCCGCCACGACTCCTGACCCCGACAGCAACAACAACCAGTCAAGCGTAAGCGTCATCACCAATGTCATCGCCGGTGCCCCGGCCGTCGCCTCCCTGGCACTGAATGCGGCCTCTTTCGTGACTGGTAACACCTTGATACTTTCCGCTACCACAACTCCCGGCGCTTCGCCCATCGTGGCGGATGTGTATCTTGCCATACAACTTCCGGACGGAACTGTTTTCTTCATGGAGTCAGATGGCGGATTCTCCTCAACGATAGGACCTGCGCTCACCAACTGGACGGTTGTGCCTTTCACTGGCCCAGTCTTCAGCTATACCTTTAAGGGCTCCGAGCCAACGGGGACCTATGAGTGGTTTCTGGCATTGGTCAGCTCGGGTACTTCTAATATCATTGGCTCAATAGCTGGAGCACCGTTTACCTTTACCCCTTAGAGTCAATTGCAAAACTCGTGAACAGCGATTGGCTTCCCTGCTTTTAGAAAAGTGAGATCTCCGCTTTTGCTGGTATGGATTCGTGTGTCGGGGCCAAAATTCCAGAGATTTATAATCAACAAGTTTTATGGTGGGCGATGCAGGGTTCGAACCTGCGACCCCTGCCGTGTGAAGGCAGTGCTCTCCCGCTGAGCTAATCGCCCCTAAATTAAGTTCGGGTTTCCCGTTCCCAGGCTCAAGCCCATGGTACCGGGGCGCGCTTTGTACCAAAGCGGTAATGGATGGTCAATGAATGCCTTGCTCAATGGCATGCACCAAAACTGACAACATGCGATTGACCGGCGCCTCGATCCCCTTCTCCGCCGCCCGGTGTACGACAAGACCATTGATGAAATCGATCTCCGTCCGTCTGCCCCGGTCGAGATCCTGCCACATACTAGTCTTCACCGCTCCCATCTCAAGCGTCACCCGGATATGTTTGAGGATATCCTCTTCACTGAGGGTTACATCACTGGCGTTGGCCACGGTGACGGTTTCCTGCATTGCCTCCCGCACAATAGACAGTGTTTCTTCATTGGCCGCCATATCTTTGGCATAGCGGCGGGTGATGGCGGTGATGGCATTGAACCCGCAATTCCACAGAAGCTTGCGCCACAGCATGCGTTTCACATCGCCTTCCCGGCGCGCCGGCACGCCCGCCTCCGTCAGCGCCCGCGCCAACATCTGAAATTTCTCTTCGCCCTTTCCATGCCGCCACAGACCCAGGCGCATGCCACCGGCGGCGGAATGAATGACCGTGCCAGGGGTCTCGATACGAGCGCCAATGAATGCCGTCCCGGCCACTACGGCCTGCAAGGAAAATCCATCGGCAACCATGGCTGGCGCCTCCAGGCCATTTTGCAATGGAACCAGCAGGGTTTCAGTTCCGGCAACCGTCCGGACGGCCTGTATCATCTCGTCAAGATCATTCATCTTGCAAGTGAAGATAATGACCTCGGAGCCGCTTAAGACATCAGGCTGATCATCTGCCTTGACTCTGATGGTTCTATCGCATTCTCCGGAAACATGGTGGAGTCCGGCTTTCTGCATGGCCTCAAGATGAGCCCCCCGAGCCAGGTATGAAACGTCGTTGCCGGCCTGCTGCAGGAGGCTGCCATAGTGGCAACCGACGGCCCCGGCCCCGGCGATCCCTATTTTCATGGATATGCCATCGCCCCGCCCCGGATGGAATACTCCTCCATCTCTGGATGGACATCGGAAACGGGCAATTTGCAACCCTGTCTGCTTCCACGCCTTGCCATTTCCGCATAAACGGCATTGATCGCGGACCACTTGTACTCGCACCATGCCGGCGCCAATAACACATCATGAGAGGCGGTCCCGGTTAAGCGATGTACGACCCAGCGAACGGGTATCCGTTCCAGCATATCGCAGACAATCCGCACATATTCGGTTTGGGTCAGGGTCCGCACATCGCCCCTTCGCCATTGATGGGCGAGCAGCGTGTTACGAACCACATGCAGGGGATGGAACTTGATCCCGTCCGTACCCGCCTCGCGCACCTTGGCCAGCGTCGCCATCATCATCTCACGATCCTCACCGGGCAGGCCCAAGATCAGATGGGTGCAGACGGGCAGCCCCCGCTTCCGGGTCATGGCTATGGTCCGCCGATATTCGGCAAAGGTATGGCCGCGATTGATCCGGACCAGCGTCTCGTCATGAGCCGATTGCAGGCCATACTCCAACCAGATCTCATGTCCCCGCATCTGATAGGAAACGAGCAGGTCGAGGACCTCCTCGCTGACGCAGTCCGGCCTCGTACCGATAACCAGGCCGGCGACGCCGGGACAACGCAGGGCCTGTTCATAGAGGAACTGCAGGCGATCGAAGGATGCATAGGTATTGGAATAGGCCTGAAAATAGGCCAATACCTGAGTGGCGCCGGTTCGCCTCCGCACCACTCGCCTGCCAGCCTCAATCTGTTCACTGATTGCCGGTATATCCCGGCGGGTGTTGGGATTGAAGCTCTTGTTGTTACAATAAATGCAGCCGCCGCGTCCTCTGGAGCCATCACGATTGGGACAGTTAAGCCCCGCATTGACCGTCACCTTGTGCGTCTTTGCCATGAAGCGTTGCTTGAGATAATCGCCAAAACTGAAGATCGGACCTGGCATTAGCTGGGAAACCACTGTTCTTTTGAAAGTAGAATCATGATTTGTTCCGTGGCTCCTTAACAGGTTCCGTCAGCAATTGAATCATCCTGTTGATATCCGTCGTCGGCTTGTTGCAGGCAAAGCTCTGACAGACATAGGCCGTAGCCTTGCCATTCAAACTCTTCTGAAAGCGGGTGTAGGGCGCCAGCTTATCCAGCGCATGACCCTCGTCCGAACGAAGCAACACTACGGTATCGGGCAGGAACTTCCGATTGATGGCCCGCAGCATGGCGCCGGTATCCGCCGCTTTCGGATCGCCGGCAATGACAATCTCATGCCCCTTCGACAAGGCAAAATCCACCCCGATCATGAAATGGGCGAAGGATGCGGGCGCCTTGGACACAATCCCCGCAAAGGCATTGGCGGTTTTCCAGGCCTTCCCTTCCAGAACGCTGGAGCCGGTGAGCCGGGCCAGACGCAGCAAATTCAGCAACGCCAGGGAATTACCGGAAGGCAATGCCCCGTCATAGACCTCTTTGGGACGAACCAGAAGGGTCTCGGCATCATCAGCGGTGAGAAAGAACCCGCCCTGCTTTTTATCCTCAAAATCCCGGATCATAATCCGGTTCAGTTGCAGAGCCGAGGCTAGCAGATCGGGATCAAATCCGCTCTCGTACAGCTCGGTCAGTCCCCAGACAAAAAAGGCGTAATCATCAAGGGTGGCGGCAATCCCCGGCTGGCCCCCGCGCCAGCGATGCAGCAGGCGGCCATCCTTATCGCGCAGATTGCTCAAAATAAACTTTGCGGACCTGGCCGCCGCCCTGGCATAGGCCGGCTCCCGCAGGACGCGGGCGCCCATGGCCAGGGCCGCAATCATCAGGCCATTCCAGTCCGTCAACGCCTTGTCATCCCGAAACGGCCGCACCCGTTTCGCGCGCACGTCCAAAAGCTTCTGCCTGGCCTTCTCCATCCGTTGCTTCAGCTCCGATTCCGAAAGGCCGGTACCACTCGCAAGTTCTGACCATGTCTTGGTCAGAAAAAGGATATTCCTGCCGCTCTCCTTGCCGCTTGCCTCATCTCTGAAGTTGCCTCCGGTCTTGATATTGTAAACTTTAGAAAACAGCGCAGCCGTTTTTTTGTCCAGGACCTGCTGGATCTCCGCCTCGGTCCAGAGGTAAAAAAGACCCTCTTTCCCCTCACTGTCGGCATCCTCGGCGGAATAAAACAGCCCCTCGGGCGCGGTCATATCGCGCAAGACGTAGGTAAAGATCTCGCGAGCCGTATCGGCATAGGTCTTCTTTCCCGTCGCCGCATAGGCCTCGATATAGGCCATGGCGACCAGGGCCTGATCATAGAGCATCTTCTCAAAATGCGGCAACTTCCAGATCGCGTCGGTTGCATAGCGGTGAATCCCGAAACCGACCTGATCGTAAATACCGCCGCGGCGCATGGCATCCAGGGTGTGCTCAACCATGTCCATGGCCTTTTTATCGCCAGTACGCCGCCAATAGCGCAACAGATAGCGCAGGTTTTGCGACATCGGAAATTTCCTGCTGCTGCCGAACCCGCCATTTTTTTCATCATATTCCATAACCAGTTGCTGATAGGTCTGCTCCAGATCGGCGGTGGTGAATTCTCCCTTGCCTGCCGTGGCTTGATTGATCTTCCGCAGGGCGGCGGTAATCTCTCCGGCGGAGTTCGTTATTTTTTTTCGTTGGTTCCTCCAGGCCGTTTCAATCCGTGGAACCAGTTCCATGATCCCGGCGCGTCCGAAACGAGAATGCTTGGGGATATAGGTGGCGACATAAAACGGCTTCCGGTCCGGGGTCAGAAAGACATTCAGCGGCCAGCCGCCACTGCCGGTCAGCACCTGGGATACAGTCATGTAGACCTGATCAATATCCGGCCGTTCCTCACGATCCACCTTGATTGCCACAAAGACGCGATTGATCAATGCCGCCGCCTCCGGGTCTGAAAACACCTCGGCCTCCATGACATGACACCAGTGACAGGTGGAATAGCCGATGGAGAGGAAGATCGGCTTGTCCTCCTGGCGGGCTCTGGCGAAGGCCTCCTCGCCCCATGGATACCAGTCCACCGGGTTATGGGCATGTTGCAGAAGGTACGGACTGCTCTCGTAAATCAACCGGTTTGTATATTTTTCAGTCTTTGATGAATGCGGAAAGACTTTCATTTTTGGATGATCGCCGGCGGCGGCCGCGGGCACAACGGAAAAACACAGGCAGGCTACAAAAATAGCGTCAAGAAACCGCATCAGTCCGCTTCGATCCAGAGCCGGCCCTGATGACCATAATAATAACCGTTGCAAAAGGTCTCGCTGGCTTTCTGACTGCCCGACAGGATTTGCAGCGCCTCATCCGCATCCTTTTTTCCCTCCATAACCATGCGGAATTGATGAATGATCTCAGTCATTTCTCCGGATTGTGGTGAAAGGCGCAGGATATCGACGCCAAAGCCGGCCAATTCCGGCAGATGATCAATGACCGTAAACGGACGGCGGGACATGATCTGAATGCCATTGATGGTGGAAAACTCCTGCTCATCCAGGGTCTTCATCTCCATCCCGTCGGGATGGCGAAAACAGATGCGCCGGCATTCGCTCTTGCTCAAACCTGAGGCGCGAGCCGAATAACAACGGGCGGAGAATGTCAGGGGAAGCCTGCCATGAGCGAAGTATTCCCGTTCGATATTGCAATCGCCAAAGACAGCCGGAATCAGACGGGCCGGCAGCTCCAGCGGCAAAACCACGCGCCCGGCGCCATAACGGCCAAGTTCCCGCAGGGTTCCATGATTGTAACAGTTCAGGTGCGGGCCGGCGACGAATCCAACCCCAAGGCGGGAGGCCATGGAGACCGCCGCCATATCGTTGGCCTCGATTTTAAGGCCCGACTCTTTGGCCGCCTGACACAGGTCCCGAAGGGATTGCAACTCCGGCTCCGTTGTCGGCATGGCCAGCGTGGACAGAACAATCTCCTTGCCTGATGACCGCAGTTCATTGGCCAGATTCAGCAGCCAGTCAATGCCGGAAATGGTGCGCTTTGAGCAAACAACCTCACCAATATAGAGAACATCAACATCCGCCTCTGCAGCCAGTGAGAGGGTAAAATCACGTATTTTCATCTCCGGCCAGCCGAATAAAACGGGCCCAATGGCAATCTTCATAATAGCCTCATCGCCATTCATCCACGTAGGCGCCGGAGGTATGTCCGCCCCCCTCGCTCATCGCATCCAGGCTGGCCATCCATTCAGGCCGAACTCTGTAGATATCGGGATTGCCGGCGCAGGCATCAACGGCCCGGCGCAGCGTCGATACAACCTCACGGACATAATGCTTCCCACGCTGCCGGCCCTCGATCTTGAGCCCCTGAACCCCGGCCGCAAAGATCTCGGGAAGCATCTCCAGCACGTTCAGACTGTAGGGATCCTCCATCACGTGTCCCTGCATGCCCCCGGCCTCGAAGCAACCCTTGCACAGGGTGGGATAGGCGGCGGCCTCTCCCGGAGCGAAGCGATTGACCAGCAGGCCATCCAGCCTGACCTCCAGCGTGCCCCCCTCCTCCTCAAAACGCACTGCATGGGCCGGGGAGCAGACCCCATGCATATTGGGAGAATCACCGGTGACATAGGAGGATAACCAGCAGCGCCCCTCGGCCATGACGCACAGGCCGCCGGAGACAAAGATCTCAATCTCGACCTCCGTCTTGCCGCGGATGGCGCGGATGGCCTCCAGGGTCAGGACTCGAGGCAGCACGGCCCGTCTGATGCCGAATTCCCGTTGGTAAAAATTGAGCGACTCCTCATTGCAGGCGCTGGCCTGCACAGAAAGGTGGCGGCGAAGAGCGGGGTAATGATCCCTGGCATAGGCCAGCAGTCCGATATCGGCCAGGATCACGGCATCGGCCCCCAGTTCGGCTGCCATATCAATAGATGACGTCCAGGCTGTGTTGTCTTCGGGATTCGACGAGGTGTTCACCGCCACAAACACGCGGACGCCGTTCGCATGGGCATAGTCGATGCCCGCGGAGGCCTCATCCCGATTGAAGTTGAGTCCCTCGAAATTACGGGCATTGGAGGCGTTGCGAAAACCCATATAGACGGCATCGCCGCCGGCATCCACGGCCGCCTTCAGGGATGGCAGGTTACCGGCCGGGCAGACAAGCTCCGGCTTCATACGGACGCAGGCCGTCTGGCCGGACGCCGCTTCATACGCCGTTTAAGCGCTGCATTCTCCTCTTTAAGCCGGCGCAGTTCCTTTTCCATGGAGTGCGCCTCCTCGGCAGGAGACAGACCAAACCGTTTACCCAATATCACGGCAGCGCCGGCAAGCCTGTGATCAACCGCCAGCGCTGCATCAATCCCCTGCTCCGCCAGCCGCCAGAATAACGTCGCTATGCGCTTGCCGAATCGCCGTTCCAGCTCGACCCGCAGATCAAAATCAAGATTAGCCATAACGTTTTTAAACAGCAGTCCGGTCGATGTATCGCCCGTCAACAACAACCGGCGTGAGAAAAACAGGGAATCCGTATCTTCCAACCCCAGACACAGGGCTGCCAGGGCCGCAAGGTCGCCTCGGATAGTGACATCCGCATCCTGATCCCCGGGGGGCCGTTCCACATACGCCTTATGATCCTCGATGCGCATGATCAGACGAAGTTCGCCTCCTGGCGTACAGAACAGGAATCGTTTGCCATGAATAGGCTGCAAGCCCTCCATGGCCTCGGAATGAAAGATGCGCGCAAGAATAAATTTCAACACACGAACCTGCAGACCGCATGGAACAAGCCGCAGAAATATGTCCGGTTGAGGTAATATACGAAGTTTATTTATTGAGTCTGCACTATCCATGAATAGTGCAGACTAAACCCATTGATAATTTTTTACGAGATTCATTCATCAGATTCATTCATCAGGATAAAGACCTGGCAACCCGGTTGCCTTCGGATTCGCTTTCCTGCCGGCAGCATTGAAATCTGCCTGTTCAAAGGCGCGCAACAGCTCCTCTCCGCGCCATGACTGCTCCGTCGCCGCATACAAATGTTGTTCCAATAATTTAATCTGGCTGCTCAATTGATCATCTCCATATGTCCTGAATGCCGTTAACCCGCCTGCATTATCCGCCCACAGAATGTCCGCGAATCGCACCAGTGCGCGCTCACATGCCTTGGCATCGCGCTGCTTGCAGGCCTGGATCACTTCCCTGCGTGCGGCCTTGAGGTTCTCAGACCCGGATGCCCGTCCGCCATCTTCCCCTGGCCGTTGATTTTTTCGCTGGCTGGCCATGGTTGCTATCAACAGCAGGGTCAGTAGCCAGGCAAGGGTGGATACAATGGCTACGGGTTTCCACCAGCCGGCTTGTTTAACCACCTTCACCATTGGTTTGGAGGCGGCCTTCGTTTCCCGCTGTAATTGAGACCGCGCCAGCGGCGTAGCTGGCGCCGGAACGGCTGCCCCGGCCACCTTGAATGTACGAGCCGGCAGTTTTGCCAGTTCCATCTGGCCGCTGTTCACATTCCACCATGGGACATCAATTTCCGGCAGGATATAGGTGCCTGGCCGCATCGGCATGATGGCGATTTTCTCCCGCCGCATGCCATGCACGCCATCAGGCAACTTGTTATCTTTCAGAACCGGCTTGTCGGGGTAGGCTTTCAGGTGATCGGGTAGATCATGGGAAAATTCGGGTAACTGGCTGGAAGACAAACCGTCAGCCCGCAGGGTGAGCGTACGCGTAATCGGTTCTCCTACCTTGTACTGCGCGGTTGATGCCGGCCAGGACTCTTCAATACGCACTTGACTGGCTGGCAACCAGTCCGTAGCGACCCACCCTGCGGGAATGCTGGACACATCCAGACTCAGGGCGTTGGAGCGCACGCGTATGGGCCTTGCGTTTTGAAAAAATGATAATCCGCCTCCTGCCAGCGCGCCGCCATCGAGTTGCACGGGATCAATATCAATATGGCCGCTTTGTTGCGGGAACAGGGCATAACGCCGCTCGGTCACCCGCCAACTGCGATTGTTTTCCCATTTCTGGTAGATACTGTCATCGCCCAGGCGTTCAACAATGGCGTGATCTACTTTGGGCTCGCTCAATTGCGCCTGACTCAGCCGGATAGCCTGATAAATGCGAATCGTAATCAGCGCCTGTTGCTGCACCCTGACCTGTTTGGGCGAAACATCCATGCTGATCCAGACATCGCCAACCGGCTGACCGGATGGCGACGTGCGCGCCTGCACCTTGCTAACCTGAATCATAATCGGACGGGTCATGGCGGAACCAACCTTCAAAGCCGGGATAGTCAGCGCTCCGGTATGTCGCGGTCTGAGCATCAGTTGCCAGATCGATTTACTGCTGGTTGAACCATTGATTATGGAGAAGGAAGAACTGTGATTGTTGGAGAGAATCTCAAAATCCTTTTGCAGCGGCGCCGTTTGCGGTTCACCGCTGTCATCGCCCGTAACCTCAATAGTCAGATTGACAGTTTCATCTTCACTGATATTGAAACGATCCACCTGCGCCGTCACTGCCGCCAGCGCCATACTGTTCCAGCTCAAAACACAACACACTATCAATGTAAGAAAACACCTAAACCAACGTGTTACCATGACTCGCTACCTACTCCATACGATTGTTTTTGTTGCTGATATTGATACAGGAACTTGCGCCGCAACAGTCCGCCCGGATCATCCGGAATGCGCCGCAACCATTGCCGAAGCGCGGCGGATGCCTCCTTGTTCTTCTGGTCATTCGCTTGATCGGACGGGTGGGCTGCATGCTGTTCGCGTTTTTTATCGGCATCCGCCTGCCGTATTGTCTTTGCCTGTTGTTCTTTTTGATGCTTGTTCCGGTCAGGTCCGGGTTGTTTCGATGGCTGCCGGCGTGAATCGTGAGCGGACTGTTTATGAGCCCTCGATTTTTGGCCGGCTTGTTGCTTATCTGACTGCTTTTGACCCTGAGCGCCGGCTTTACCCTGATCTTTCTTCCCGGATTGCCGTTTGCCCTGCTTGCCTTCTCCTCCTTGCTTTTCCTGCTTCTGTTTACCCTGTCTGTTTCCCTGCTGACCACCCTTTTTCTGTTTGCCGGATTTTTTTTGACCGGACTGTTTCTTTCCGGATTTTTTCTTTTCAGACTGCCGCATCGCTTTTTTCACCAGATCACGGTTGAACCTCGCATCCCTGTCCGTCTTATCCAGCTTCAATGCATGTTCATAGGCATCCAACGCCGCCTTTAAGTCGCCCGCCCTGGCTAACGCATTACCCCGGTTGTACCATCCATCGGCGCTGTCCACGCCGGCTAATGTCTTCGCCGCCTGTCTGTATTTTTTGGCTCGATATAAAGACGCTCCCTTCCATTCAGGATTCTGAAACGCCCCTGCCGCCGCGGCCGCATCACCCTGTTGCATCAGCGCCTGACCCTGTTGATCCGGTCTTTGCCACAGGTCCTTCCAGCTCATCGCGTGCGCACCAGCCGGCAGAATAAACGGCAGCAACAGCATGGACAACAACACGCCACGCCGAAAAGCCAGACTCATCAGCGGCAATACCAATAGCAGAAGCAACCATGGCCCCTCTTCACGCCAAAGATCAGTTTGCAACTTTTCCTGCTTCTTTGTTGCGGCCGCCGCGGACGGCAGTAAACCCGGAATAGCATGGATATCCTGATCATCGAAGCGGATCGGTTGATAGACGCCGCGCCCCGCATCGGCAAGACGCGTCAACAGATCCGTCCGTAAACGCGGAATTACTATATTACCCTGGTCATCTTTGACAAAACCACCGCCACTCTGTTGACCGGATGCGGGAATCGGCGCGCCCGCATGCGTACCCACGCCAATCACGCTAACCCTGTGCCCCGCCTTCGCCAGCCCGGCGGCCCTGTCATCCGCCGCGGCATCCACCCCGTCGGTTAACAGCAATACAGCGCCATGCATAATGGCATTGCGTTTGAAAATCGCCTCGGCATGTTCCAGTGCGGTCGATGCGCGGCTGCCCTGCACCGGCATCATGGCCGGCTCCAGCGCTTCCAGCATAGCCAGAATCGCCCGGTTGTCGCTGGTCAGCGGCACCACATCAAAGGCGGCGCCGGCAAAGACCACCAGCGCGGTCTGCCCCTCCCGGCGCTCACGCAGGATATCCCGCAACTTCTGTTTGGCCCGCTCCAGACGATTGGGCTTCATATCTTCAGCCAGCATGGAACGGGACAGATCCAGCCCGATCACCAGCGCCGACTGAGCCCTGTAGACTGGTTGCGGCAACTGCTTCCAGGCCGGGCCGGCCAATGCCGTAACGGCAGCTGAACCGGCCAGCATCAAGATCGGCAAGGCTGCTTTAGAATGCTGTTGTTTCTCTGTTTCACCGACCAGATAGCGCAGCAATGCCGGATCGCAGACCGCCGCCCAACCGGCCCCGTTTTGCCCTCTCCGCCAGACATAGAATGACAGCCACAACCACAACGGGATAACCAGCAACCATCCGGGGCGCAAAAAATGAAATGCCGTCAGTGCATCCACGATCTATTTCCCAAAGCGCTCAAGACCGGGCGGCGTGATCCATAATATCAAACTCACGGCCAGCAACAGCGCCAGACCCAACGGCCACATAAACAGGGCGTGGCGCGGATGATATATCTGTTTATCTTTTTCAACGGGCTCGAGTTGGTCGATCAGCTTGTAAATCCGCATTAACTCATTGGTATCGTGGGCTCGAAAATATTTGCCGCCGGTCTTCTCGGCAATGGCGGTTAGCGTTTTCTCATCCAGTTCAGCGGACGGATTAACCTGCCGCTGGCCAAAAAACGACTGTACCATCATTGCATCGGCGCCGATGCCGATGGCGTAGATGGTCAGCCCCTGTTTCGCGGCCAGTTCAGCCGCCTGCATGGGTGACACGGCGCCGGCGTCATTCACCCCGTCAGTCAGTAAAATCAGCACTTGATTGTTGCTGGCGGCTGTTTTTCCCTCTTTCAGGCGTTTGACCGCCAGACCGATGGCATCGCCAATGGCCGTCGCCTTGCCCGCCAGACCGACCACAGCTTCATCCAGCAGCTTGCGCACCGTTTTGCGATCAAAAGTGAGCGGCGTTTGTACATAGGCATGCGTGCCAAACAAAATCAGACCAATCCGATCTCCTTCGCGGCGGTCTATAAAGGCATCGGCAACCGCCTTGGTCGCCGTCAACCGATCAACCGCCCCGCCCGATATCTCAAAATCCTGTATCTGCATGGAGCCGGAAATATCCACGGCCAACATCAGATCTCTGCCACTGACCGGTAACTCAACGGCATCGCCCATCCACTGCGGCCGCGCCGCGGCTATCACCACCAGCAACCAGATGAGTATCGCCAGCCACAACCGGATGTTCCCAGTCCGATTTATCCGCACGGATGATGAATCCGGCCATTCACTGGCAAACGGCACATAGGCCGCCGCCTGTTGACGGTGCGCCGGCGATAGCAGCCGGCGCGCCAGCAACGGCAATGGCAGCAGGATAAAGGCCCAGAGAAACTGAAAGGAAAAGGCGCCCAACATCGCGGATATCATCACTGAGCCTGTAGCCAGTTACGCACCCATGCCACCAGCGTAGCCATATCCGTCCGTACATCCGGCCGGTATGGCGCCTCCAGCAACTGCCGCCCTGTTTCACTACAGAAATGTCCCTCATCCCACTGGCTATCCAGCCACTGCAACCATGCATCACCGCTCAATCCGGCAATGCCGGCATCTAATCCCTCAGGCGCCACACAGAGCTGTATGCTTACGCGCCGCAGCAACGCGGATAATTCAGCGGCAATGGCCGTGCTCGATGCCTCTTCCGCTTCCAGCCGTCGTTCAATGCCGGCCAGCTCATGCGTGGCAGCGGCAATGATATCGCGGCGGGAAAATCTCGCGGCCTGCGGTAATCCGGTAGCCCGCCGGCGCCGCCGCCAGAACAGGGCGCCAATGATCAGTATAACTAGCAATAATAACCACCAACCTGGAGCGGGCGGCCACCATGAAACCGGCGCCGGCATATGAATATCGCGCAGTTCCGCCAACGGATCAGCCTTCACCGCACCACCCCGAGCGTCGCCCGTAATGCCGTATATGGATCATCCGTAGTGGCGCATTCGATCATAAAGAAACCGTGTAATTCGCCCAATCGCCGCAAGCGCGCCTGACGCGCTGAGAATTTTTCGCCATGAGACCGGCGAGTCGAAGCATCCGCGGTATTCACTTGCCTGACGCCATGCCCATCAAATGCCTGCAACAGACCCGCACGGGGCATGCGCGTCTCAAAACCATCGTACACGAACACAAATACGATATTGTGGTGCTTTAACAACTTTCTGAGCAACGTCTCGGATGCATCATCCAGTCCCCGGCCATCACTCACGATCATGACCAAACTACCTGTATGGGCGGCATGGGCGGCGCGCTGCAATGCCGGTAACAAGGATTCGGTCGAGGCTCCCGTGCGCTGTTGCCACTGCGGGTGATTAACGATCTTGCCCAGTAACCTCATCACCGACCGCTTGCCTCGCGCCGGTCTAATCACCGACAGAGCCTGCGCCCCGTCCGCATCCAGAATCATACCGCCGACCCGATCACCCTGCTGCATCACGCTCCAGGCCAACAGGCTGGCGCACTCAGCGGCAATCACTGCTTTTAACGCCCCCTGCGTAGCAAAAAACATAGATGGGCGCATGTCCAACAGCAGCAGCGATGGCCGCTCGCGTTCTTCCTGAAACAACTTGGTATGCGGTTTACCGGTGCGCGCCGTCACCCGCCAATCCATATTACGAATCTCATCACCAGGCTGATACGGACGCACCTCATCAAATTCGATACCCCGCCCCTGGAAACGTGACAGATGCGCGCCAGCCAGCCGAGCGCGGGGATACCCCTCACGCAGACGCAAGGTGGCCGCCGGCCGTTGCAGATGGATCAAATAGGCCAGGTCAGGCCGGCCGGGACCAGGCCGGTGCAGTTGCAGCGCCGTGACGTCTTCTCCTCCTGAGGATGAGGGACTGCTTTTGCCGGCGTCCCGGACGGCTGCGGATTGGCTGAGGAGGGAACTTTCGGCCGTGCGGAAGGAAGGGCACGA
>CAZQZF010000026.1:0-14335 GCA_964597745.1 uncultured Zetaproteobacteria bacterium | reverse complement strand
CTGACCAACAGTCACGTAGATTCTGGGTGGTATCTCCGCTGGATGGAGCAATCATGGTAGTGGCAATTCGTGGTACCGCCACTCGCGGCCAACTCGCGAACCCTGGTTTCAACATGCATCGGGAGATGCATGGGCTGAACTCCACCATAAATTAACCTGGACACCAAGCAGGATA
Source organism: uncultured Zetaproteobacteria bacterium (assembly GCA_964597745.1). Taxonomy (GTDB): domain Bacteria; phylum Pseudomonadota; class Zetaproteobacteria; order Mariprofundales; family Mariprofundaceae; genus CAYLYU01. The sequence continues at coordinate 14,160 of CAZQZF010000026.1, read as the reverse complement.
TGTCAAAAGCTGAATTCAGCTTCGGCGTATATTCGATTATTCGAGGCAAACTGGCCAAAGATGCCGCTGTTGCCGGTAAAGAAATCCGCGCCCATCGTTCCGGTCCAGTGATCCGTAAATTCATAACTGACCTTGGGCCTTAACAGAAGGCCCACCTCATCTCGATCGGTCAAAATCAGTATTTCCGGTTTCAGCTTTTCGTTCATGAAGTCAGTGGCAACCCGCAGGGTGACGAAATCAAAGGAGAGAGTTTCACCGGGATTCTCAGCCGGTTCGTTCACAATCCTTCGTTCAAATACCTGTACTTCGATTGTCCAGTTCGATCGGGTCCAATCCAGGGCCAGAGCGCCATTCAGCGTTGTACGGCGGACAACGGAATTGGCAAATGTAAGCCCCGGGGTATCAATACCCTCCCCCAGATTGATGGCGACCTCCCCACGCAGTACGAATGGCCCGAAGGCATTCGCGAATGAACCGCCAAGGGTATGCATGCGCAGATGCCGGGTCTGAATCAACAGGGTTGTTCCAGTCAATTGGCGGAAGATATTCGGAAATTCATTCCAGCCGTAAAAATAGTTCAGTGAAATGTCCCAGCCGGCCAGGTTGGAACGCCAGGCAAGGCCATATTCAGTATTTGAAGGCGACCAGTTTGGCTCTTCCATGGCCAGGGGAACGACCCTGATGCCGGGTGGGGGCGATGGAAGGCGGAGAGACCAGCGTGACCCGGCCGGCGCCAGTTTGGCCGGACGGGCATCGGGGATCGCCAGAAACTCGAATTCATGTTGGGAACCGCCAAAATCCGCGTAGTAATTCAGCCGAACCGACCACAGACCGATACGTGAATCGAGAAAGTCATCCAGAATGAACTCTCGAAGATCCAACGGATTGACGATATCAAGCAGCCGCAGCCCGTCGGTCTTGCCCCAGACAATCTGCTGCTGGCCAATTCGTAGATCGAAATCATCGCCGCCATACATGAGGTAGGCCTCCTTGCTTTCCAGAAAGGTGCGGTAATGCTTCTTGATACCCGGTGTCAGATCAGTTGTGTTGGTGGGTTCGATATCCATGGCGGCGTCATACCAGGTCAGGATGCGGCTACGGAATTGCCAGCGGCTGGACAGAATTACTTCCGGCTTGATATCCAGGCGGTTCTGCACCTTGTCAAACCGCTTTTCACCGGCCACAAAAAACGCCGTCTCATTTTTCAGCGCTCCGTGCATGCTCCACTCGACGGCCTCGGGTTGAACCACGGAGGCACAGAGACCCAGAGAAAAAAGAAGAATTGGACGCAGATAAGTGCAGATAAAGCTGGTGTCCAGTTGCATAAATTCCTTCTCTCTCAGAGTCCATCCAGAAGGTCAAGGCAAGGCGCGTTCCGTAAAAAGCCCCGAATGACTCTTTTTTGCCATTGTGATCGCCTCGAGCTACGCCCTCGCGATGACAGCTTTGGGCTTTTTACGACTTCACTGTATCTGAGTAGATCAGCGTTCATTTGCGTCTGCTATTTTCCGCGATAGCCGCGTTTTAACATGCGCTCAGAGAAGGTCCGATCCGGGAAGCCTTGATTGTACCGCTGTTCCGAGAAGGTCATGATGGTCTTGTGGCCCGTCTGCACATTCTCCATCCGTATGGAGGTGGCCGTCCAGATTCCCTGAATTTGCATCAGCCCGGTCACCCGCAGATGCTTGAGTTCCTGCCCCTTGCGATCCCAGTAATCCACCCGAATCACTACATCATTGTCCTTGCGCACGAAAGATACGGTGCGCGAATAGCCCAGATCATTCTTCAGGTCATCGGTGCGGGGCGCCCCCTGAACCTTCCAGCAGTCATGACCATCAACCATCCCGGAACCCGTCAAAGTCCAGATATAGTCCTCCAGCTCCGGGGTTTGCTTGATATCTTCAAAGGTAAAGTCCGTACCCATGAAATAATCGCCACGGTCCGAGGCGGAAATGCGGCGCACCCGCTTCAGAGCTGGCAGGTACAGCCACTGATCATCATCACGGGTGGCGCCATGATAATCATAGGTCAAGAGTGCTGTATCACGGATATTGGCCGGCTTAAGAAAATAGGATATCTGCTTCTTGTCCTTTCCGTAGTCCTTGCGAAAGGCAATCATATGGCGCCTGCGCACGCTGCCGCGCCTGTCAATCAGTTGCTGATCAATCTTCTGGCTGATGTCATCTCCATCATCACGGTTGTCGACACGCTGCATGATCTGCAATCCGGTCAGCTCATTGCCATAAGACAACACCGCGGCCATACCGGTCAGGATGGACAGCGCAAAAAGGATCAATGCAAATCGTCTCATTCAGAAACTCCCCCATAAATAAATTTTGGCTTTGCCGTCAGGATCAGGGCCGGCAACACGGTCAAGGTGGCGGCAAAGGAGGAAAACATGGCTACGGAAACCAGAAATCCCATCTCCTGATTGGGCGGCATCCGGCTGGCTAAAAGGGCCATAAAACCGGCAATGACAACCACGGCATTGAACAGGATCGTCTTGCCCGTGGTGGCAAGGGAAATCTCCATGGCCGTTTTCTCATCCCGATCCATCTCAAACTGACGGCGAAACTTATAGATAAAATGGATGGCGTAATCAACGCCGATACAGATGGCAATCGAGGTAAACATGGAGGATCCCCAGCCGATCGTCGTACCGGAGATTCCCATGATGGCAAAGTTGAAGATGACTGCGGCAAGCACCGGCACCATGACAAACAGGCCAGCCACCAGTGAGCGGAACATCATCCAGGCAAACAGGAAAATAGCCATTACCGTCGCCACGATATTGATGCGCAGGTTATCAGTGATCATTTTGACCTGGGTATGACCGATATGAGCATTGCCCGCAACGACCCAGGTCACACCCTTTCCGGCAAAATACCGGTTTGCCAGATGATTGATGGCCTGCTCAATGGTGTCGGATTGCAGATAGTCGTCAGTGGTTGAAAAAATACGGATATTGGCTTCGCTATAGTCACCGGTCACAACCTCGGAAAAATCATCCGGAGAACCGGAAAATGAATAAAGCAGAAGATATTGCGCAATGAGATTGGAGGAGTCGGGAATCCTGGCCATGGACTTGCGATCTTCATGCATAACCCGGTTCATACGCCGGATGTAATCGGCCAGACTCATTGTCCCCCCGACATAGGGATTTTCTTCAAGGGCCTTCTGGAATCCCCACATGGCTCGTAAAACCTCAGGATCGTAAAAAGCGCCCGCATGATCAGCCTTCAATAACAGATTTCGCTGATAGGAACCAATGAAGTGGCGGTTGATTTGATGATCCGCCAGCATCACCGGGGAATCCGGTTGAAAGTTCGCTGTATAGGCATCATCGACATACACCATGGAGGCAAAGTAGGCGCAACCGAACAGAATGATGCTGGCCATGATCAGCGGCGGGATCGAATGATCTGCAATCCATCTTCCCTGGCGCGACATCAGGTATGAGATCAAACCCGCATGCCGCAGCCCTCTGGTCATGGCATGCTCACGCAACCCCTTCGGGGCATGCACCGGCATCATCATCAACAGGGCCGGGACAAGTGTCAGCGATAGAAGCATGGCGTAGAGAATACCGATGGCGGCAAAAATGCCCATCATCTTCAATGGCACCATTTCCATAGTCAAAAAAGAGAGAAAGCCGACGGCCGTAGTCAGCGATGTCAGGATGACCGGCATGTTCATCTCATCCATGGCTTCGAGCACAATAGCCCTTCGATCCATGACCGGCGAACATAGTGCGATTTCATAATATTTACCAAGGATATGAATGGAGTCGGCTACGCCGATTGCCATCAGGGTTATGGGCACCATGGTTGAGGTCGGATACATCGGCACGCCCGCCGCCGCCATAATGCCCATGGATGCAACCACGGAAAGCACCACAACCAGCATCGGAATGAGGACGCCGCGCACGGATCGATAGGTAAAAAACAGCAGCACCATCAACGCCGCAATGACAAGAGGAATCATACGACTCATGTCTTCCTGTACGTATCTGCCAAGCGTCGCTTCAGCGACAGGCAGACCTGCCACATAGATTTTCTCCGGCCTGTTGATCGAGACCGAATCCACGGCCTGCTTAACGGCCATATAGACCGCATATTTGTCAAGTCCACGCTTTTCCAGCAATTTATCGGGTTCAAGTTCGGCCAGGATAGCCGCCGCCTTTTCGTCCTTTGACACAATAAATCCATCATACATATCAAAATCATGCACCGCGCGGGCAAGCTTTCGCAGTTGTTCGGCGCTATCCGGAACATTACGCATGAACGGTTTGACATCCATCCCATCGGCCGTTCCCCTGATGTCATCCTCAGTGGCCAGAGAAACGACATCCTGATCTGAAATACCTGGAATAAGACGAATCTTTTCGGTCAGGTCCCGGATCAGCGCCAGCGTATCCGACTGGTAAATGCCCTGATCTTCCCGGAATACCCCGATCCACAAAAGATCAGGCGTACCGAAGGTCGCTTTCATACGATTGTTGTTCAATGTGGCCGGATGTTCCGGCGGAATAAATGCCTCGGTATCGGTATTGATCTCAAGATGCGCGATCTGGACAGCCAGAATTGCCGTCAACGCAAGGACCATGACAACGGTTGTCCTGGGCCAATCCAGAACAACCTTGGTCATTGTCCTCATCACTTTGGCATTTTAGTTCGGGCTAATGGATATGTTTTTTGGCCCTGGCGAGTCTCTCCCCGGCCTCTGCCTTGCGTCCCGCGGAGTAGACCGGCCGATTCGCTACTTCCGGAAGCGACATCACTTTTTCCAGATAGGGGACCGCCTTTTTATATTTTTTCTTCTCCATCCAGTAATCACCGGTGAAATAGTTGGCATCCATATCATCCGGTGCGATTTCCAGGGCCTTTCCCAGATACTCAAGCGCCTTGTCATCATCGCCGAAGCCGATAAAACCGCCCGGAACCATGTAATAAAAACTGCCCAGAGTCGTGTAAACAGACCCGTGCATGGCCGTGGGCTTGATCTTTTCCGCTTCCAACAGTAGATCCCGGCCCTTCTTCATCTGCGGCATGGCGTTAAACATCGAACTGAGTCCGCCCATGGCCCCGGCATAGCCGGCGCGGATGATGGCCTCCCATATTTTTGGCTCGGCGCGATCTTTATACCTGGCTGATAATTGTTTCGCCCGGGCCACAAGATCCTTGAATACCGCCTCCTTGTCCTTTTCAGGAGTCTGGTAATTGGCAATGGCCCACTTATGCTGTAAATCAAGGATAGAGTCGTCCAGCTCACCGGCTACAACGGGGGTCACCGTTGACAAAGATAGTAACAAGGCGAAAAGTCCTGTAAAAATACGGCGTGAAATAGACATAAAACCTCCAGTTAATCCTTTTCTTTGGCAAACTTGCGTGCAATGCGATTTTGCGCGGCCAGCATCCTGTCCACAAGGCGCGGAACACGTGCATTGATCCGTACAAACAATGATTCAGGAAAGCCGATGTATATTTCCTTACGATCATGATCAATGGCCTGAAGGATCTTTTCCACCACCAACTCCGGCGCATCCATATTCATTTTTGTCGCCTCTCCCATGCGCATGATACGACCGGTATTGAGCGGCGTCTTCACGGCTCGCGGCGCGATATACATAACCTTGATATCCGTATCATACAATTCACGGCGCAATGCCTCGGAGAAGCCGCGCAGACCAAATTTGCTGGCTGAATAGACCGTAAAATAGGCAAAGGCAATCGAGCCAAAGACTGATCCAACATTGATGATACGCCCCTGATTACGTGTGACCATACCCGGTAACACCGCCCGGGTAAGGCGCATCGCACCCAGGAGATTGACCTGAATCATAAGTTCCATGAAATCGATATCCTCATCCTCAAAGCAGCGAAAACTCATCAATCCGGCCAGATTGATCAGGATATCGACATCTCCGAGAATTCCCGTTGCCCGGTCAATCGCGGATTTGCAACCTTTTGCCGTAGACAGATCGCCCACAATGGCATGCGCCCTTTCCAGATTCCCGACCACCTCGGTCAGGGAATCAGCATTGGCGTCAACCAGGGCCAGCGTGGCGCCGCGTTCATGCAGACTGGCTGCCAGCAAACGGCCCATACCTCCCGCCGCACCGGTCAGGATGATATTTTTATCGCGAATTTCCATATTGACTCCCGTCTATACCGTTTCCATTGAAAGGCCACGGAAGATATCACCGTACAGCTTGTAGAATATCCTCGCACAATGAATCACGGCCTGCCGGTCGGCATCATCCTGCAGGCGGTTCATCAGCGTCCTGTAAAAGGCAACATGGCCGATGTCCAGCGAGCCATGCGAAATCAGATAGGAAAATGCCGCCTTTGGCAGCTTAAGACTTTCTCCAATCCGCTCAGCCGCATGCGTAGCCAGGGCTACGCTGGTCCCTTCAAGCACCAGGACCATGCCAAAAAAGCCGACCGGGTTTCCCCGATGGATGGTATCGTAGGCATAAGCAACCATTAGTTCCGTAGCGGGTGATGGCTGGCCCGCGCGCACGGCCTCGCCATCGGCGCCACAGGCCTTGATGTCGTTCAGAATCCACTCCTGATGACCTATCTCCTCCTCAATATATTCACCGATCGCCGTCCGCAGCCATTCCAGCCGTTCAGGCAGACGGCCGCCACAGGCCATCAGCAGGGGAGTTGTATGCTTTACGTGGTGATAGGCCTGGGTCAGAAATGCAATATAACTGTCCAGACCAAGTTCACCCGCCGCACCCCGTTGGATAAAAGGGATTGAAAGCAATGCATTCCGCTCTGTCTCCATCTCGGATATCAAATCATCGTAAAATGCCACTCATACCTCCTCATCATAGATTGCCGCCATCTCACCGGCATAAATCCGCTCGATCACGTTCCGGCGCGGTCGACCGGTGCCGGTCAATTGCCTGTTTTCTACACTGAATGGCGCCCTGGCCGCCAACCAGCGATGCACGCGCGCGTAATCGGGAAGATTGGCATTGGCCGCATCGACCGCGGACTGTATCCGCCCGGCATCCACGTCTGGCCGCGGAACCAGTATGGCAATATTGAATGGACGCGCCTCGCCAAAGACTACCGCCTGGGTAATTACATTCTCAACCGTTAACTCACGTTCCACCCATTCAGGCGAAATATTTCGTCCGAATGCCGTGATAAAAATATGTTTTTTGCGCCCTGTGATGTGCAGGAATCCATCCTCGTCCAGATGTCCGATATCACCGGTAGAGAGGAACCCGTCATCCCTCAACCCCGTTTTTTCCTGTCCCAGATACCCGGAAAACAGACTGCCCGAGACCAGGATTTCGCCATCTTCGGCGAATTGAAGCCTTACATGGGGCAGAGGTCTTCCTACCGTCCCGAACCGATGCGCGGATGGCGTGTTGACCGCCGTAACGCTCGCCGCCTCGGACAGGCCGTAACCCTCAAATACCGGCAGTCCCAGACCGGCAGCCCGCTCAAGGACGCCCGGGGAGACCGGTGCGCCGCCCACGGCCATATAACGCAGGGTGGAAGACCGCTGCATCCCCGCCTCCATGCAGATCACATAGGCACACAGCATCTGGGGAATCATGATGCAACTGCTTGCGGAAAATTCATTCAGGGCAATCGCCATCCGCCGGGCATTCAATTGCGAGGCCCCCTGTATGCCTACGCGCGCCAACCCAGGTAGCACGACAGCCGCTCCAGCCATGAGAGGGACATAAATGCCGCCGATATTTTCAAGCAGGGTAGCCAGGGGTAATAGACACAGGTGCCGCTCTTCGGGACCGGCCTCACTGACTGTCAGCAGTGATAACGCAACCTTTTCCATGTTCTCCTGGGTCAGACATACACCCTTGGGGTCTCCCGTCGTGCCCGATGTATAGGTAACCTTGGCAACACCAGCTGGAATACGAACGTCTGTCCGGGCTGTTAAACAGAATAAATACAGATCCTGCCCGGCCATGACCACATCACTGTCTTCCACGACGACTGATCCGATCTGCGCGAGCAATGATCGCAGTGTATCAGGCTGATCAGTGATGATTACATCGACACCGGCGTTGGCCAGCAGATGCCTGACCTGAAACGGCGTAAAAAATAGTGGGACCGGGACAACCGGAATGTCCGCCTGGATGCAGGCCAGATCACTGACTGCCCAGGCCGGCGTATTATCCATCAATATGCCAACCGTGCGTGCATGCAGCGCCTTCAAGGCGCCGGAAAACCTCTGAATTTCGTGATTAAGCGCTTGATAGCTCAGGGAATAGTCTGTTCCCGCCAGCGCTTCCTTGCCGGGCGTGGAGTGGGCGTGGCGGGCAATGGAGGCAAGGACTTTACTCACCCATGGATCCGGAGGGCTCTTTGCTCACGACCTGCCCCCAGAGCATTCTCCCACAGCGGCGCCAACACCTCCCTGGTGAATTGCAGGGACCAGTATCCATCATGAATATCTCCCGCCATTACCAGGGGTCCGGCCATGTAATATTTCCCCCATTCCCGCTGTTCCTGTTCGGACAATCGGCCTGGATCCGCCTCGCCAATCTGAAACGGCTCCAGCCCCAGACGGAACAGTGCATTGCGCAACATCACAACACCGGTAAAAACAACCCATCGAAAACCGGCGCCGTACAGATAAGCCGTCAGGGCCGTAACCGCGGCTCGGGCTCCGCCAGGTCGCGCATCAGCCAGGTTTCCCACTTCAACAATTTCCGAGCGGGAGACTTCCTTTCTCAATACACTGCCAAGAACGGCTTCAATCGGTTCATCAAAATAATGCTCAACAAACAGGGAGTTCTTCGCCGCATCACGATAACCGACCCCTGCCACGCATTCACCGGTCTTGGTTTCCAGATGCACAAGGTGGGGCATGTAATGACGAAGATTGGCATTGTATTCAAGGTCAAAGCGGTCATGGATAAACTGCTCTACCCGGGGTCGGTCGGGATGCCCTGCTTCCAGAACCTTGATAATCACAATAGTCTCCAAAAATCCGCGGGGATAAGCCCCGTCCAAAAGCGCCTCATTATATTATCCTCTTGATCAAGACCAGATTAAGCATGCACAATGAGCCAACTGGAAAACTTGTGAGCAGCGATTGGCCCAATATCTTCTTGAATCAAATTCTAAGGCAACAATCATGCACAATCTATTTTTTTGTAAAAGCAGAAGTGATCCATGATCCGTACTATCCTTACTGAGCGAGAAGTTTTAGTCTCATAGCATGCGACAGCTTCGCAGCCAACTGATCGGCCTTCTTGACAAGGCCAGGAAGCAACAACGACAAGGGCCGCTGCCTATGCGTCTGGCTGCAGCCATGACGCATAATTTCTTTTCTCTGCTTCGTGATTTCGCCGCAAAAAGAATTGACCTGCGCTGGACCCTGATCAGCCATGCGCGTCTGCATCGTCATCTCATCTGTATCCGGTGCCCCGATCAGGCATTTTACCTGGATGGCATCAAGAACTATCTCAACCGCCGCGGCATTCAGACTTTGGAGCAGCAAACCCTGGTTGCCGGTATTGATTGTGAAGGCGCCAATCGTGTCCTGGTCATCCGTCCCGCGGATGAATCTCATCATAATAATTTCATGTTCGTAGCCTTGCATATCTCAGCGACTCTGGTTCCGAACGGGAAAACACTCAGCCGGGATTTATGGGCGATCCTGCAGGCCGTGGATCTGTCCGTCCGTGATTTCCAAACGATGCAGTCAGCTATTGTCCGTTACATCAATCGCCTGTCTTCCGACGAACCCGAAGCGGCCAAATTGCTTGCCTGGATGAATGATAGTAAATATCTTTATTTTGGACTGATGGAACAACGGCGGCGCTATGGACTCATGCGTAACAAGCGTCTGCTCGCACAGGTAGCGAAGGGGTTGGCCGGTGAGATTGACGGATTGCCGCCGGCGGAGAAACCGGGTATGGAATGGCTGTATCTTGGTGCGGCCCGTAATTATCTCTACAGCGCCACAAGCCTTGATGTAGTACGCATCAGCTGGCGCGCCGGCAGGCAATTGGGCAGCGCCATCCTGCTGGGACATTTTTCCCGCAGCGCACGTTATACGAATGCCAGCCGGGTGCCCTATATCCGCCGCATCTGGGAGACTCTGCGGAACGAACCGTTATTGAAGCAATCGGCCTTTTATCGCCGGGAAATGCGAACCGTCTTTGACCGGATGGCCAAACCCATCCTGCTTACAATCCCGGTCAAACGGTTCCTTATTCCGTTGAAGGAAATTATCGACATGGCCAGTCCGATCGCAACCCGGACGGCTATCTGGCAGCCTCATCCCGGTAATGTCAACGTCCTGCTGACGGCCATTCCAGCCACACGATTTGGACCAAACGTATTGGCCAATATTCTCAATGGCATCCAGGCGCTGGGGCCAAAAACACTGGGCCAGGAGTCCTTTGCGGTTGGTCTGCACCGGTTGCTGTTCATCACCCTGCATGGCGATATCGACAGCCTCATGGAGAAGAAACTCGATACGCTGATTCATCAAAGTGTGCTGTTCTGGAAGGACAGGGCAAAAGCAGTCGTGCTGGAGCATGCCGAGGGTCTGAATGTGCCGGACGTACTGGCCGACATTGAGAGGCTCCCGCCTCTGTACCAGGATCTCTTTGATCCCGGTCAAATCATGGTTGACCTTGCCACCAGAAACCGGGTACGTGCGGATGGCCGCACCCAGGTGCGGATTCAGAAAACGAACAGCGAACTGGACTTATACATCTTCTCATCCGGAGAGCTGGCGCTTGGACAACTGGTTACCGCCATCCAGGCCTTTGGCATAACGGCGTTGCAGGAATCAGTCGTCAGTTTTCCAGGGGAACCTTCCGTCTATTTAAGCAGCATTCGATGCGGCGTTCCGGACTCCATCCAGGCAATCAGTATCGAACACTTGACGGAAGCTTTGGATTTGGTTCTGAATGGCGAAGCCGATGATGATATGGCCAACGCCCTGATTATCAGCGCCAGTCTGAATATTGCGGAAGTTGCCATTATCATTTCCCTCCGCAATTATCTGATACAGATGCTGGCGGACGCCGCACCGACTCCGCTGACGCAAATGCTGTTGCGATACCCCCGGGTCTCAGCCCGCCTGCTTCGATTGTTTGAAGCCCGGCATCGTACATTGATGTCGCTTACCTCCTTTTCTCAAGCAGAGGCCGAATTTGCTCAGGCCATGAATGAGGTGCAAAGCCTGACTGATGACCGCTGGTTCAGGGCATTGGAGGAAATCGTCGAGGCCACTGTGCGTAGCAATGCCTTTACGCGACAGCCGGAAGAACCTGTCAGTATAAAAATCAATCCGGTCCGTTTGAGCTTTGTGCCTAAACCTGTCCCCTTCCGCGAAATCTTTGTGCATGGAACCCATGTCGAAGGAATCCACCTGCGCGCCGGTCCCATAGCCAGGGGAGGCATTCGCTTCTCCGATCGCCCGGCTGATTACCGTACGGAAGTCCTTGAACTCATGGCCACGCAGGTCGTTAAAAACGGCCAGATCATACCGACGGGATCGAAGGGAGGGTTTGTGGTGCGTGGGGGACAGGGTGAAGCATTCGTGCAATCGCAGTACCGGACATTCATCCGGGCCTTGCTTCGACTGACTGATAACCGCCAGCGGACAGTGCTTGTTCCACCTCCGGAAATCAAGGTGCTGCCTGAAGATAAAAATGACGCCTATCTGGTCGTTGCCGCCGATAAAGGCACGGCGCGCTACTCTGATCTGGCCAATGATGAGGCTGGAAAAGCGGGGTTCTGGCTTGACGATGCCTTCGCCAGCGGAGGCAAACATGGTTACGACCATAAGGCATTTGGCATTACCGCCCGTGGCGCCTGGGTATGCGTACGGGAACACTTTTCGGCGCTGGGGATCCATTCTGATGAAGACCCCATCAGCGTAGTCGGAATCGGGGATATGAGTGGTGACGTATTTGGGAACGGCATGTTGCAAAGCGAAAACCTTCGCCTGATTGGCGCCTTCAACCACAAACACATTTTTCTGGATCCGGTTCCGGATCCAGCCGCTTCATTTTCAGAACGGCAACGACTCTTTCAGATCAGAGGCGGCTGGGATCAGTATGATTCGACCGCAATCAGCTCAGGTGGAGGGGTATTCCTGAGAACGGCCAAACGCGTCCCCATCTCACCGGAAATGCGCGCCGCCCTGGGCGTTGAGAACAAGGAATTTTCCGGCGAAGCCCTGATCCGCACATTACTGGCCGCCCCTGTGGATCTCCTCTACAACGGTGGAATCGGCACCTATGTTCGCGCCAGCGGGGAAAGAAACAGCGAAGTGATGGACCCGGCCAACAACGCGGTGCGTATCACGGCACGGGAACTACGTTGCAGGGTGGTCGCTGAAGGTGGAAACCTTGGATTTACCCAGCAGGCCCGCATTGAATTTGCGGCCAGGCACGGCCGCATCAACACCGATGCCATTGACAATTCCGCGGGCGTGGATATGTCCGACCATGAAGTAAATCTAAAAATACTGTTCGCATCCTCCCCGGCCTTGCAAAAGTCCCGGTCACGGCGTAACCGATTGCTGGCGTCCCTGGCTTCAGCGGTTGCGGATCAGTGCCTGGCCAATAATCTGTACCAGTCGCGGGCTCTGAGCCTGGCAGAAAGGGAGGCAACGGATTTTGCCCCCAAGATTCAGCGGCTGCGCAACTGCCTGATTCAGGATGGAAGAATTGACCCACAAACCGATGCGGGCATGGAGGAAGACGGAACTCTGGGTCTGAGGCCCCAGCTTGCCGTCCTTCTGGGTCACGAGAAAAACCGTATTCATCAGGCATTTTCGGATGAGGGGTTCGCCCGGAGAAGCTGCTTCCACGAAGACATGCTCTACGCTTACTTCCCTAAACGGATCCAGCGGCATTACCAGGACATCATACATTCACACCCGCTGGCGGATGAAATTACACATACGATGGTCGCTAATCATCTGATTAACAACTTTGGCCTGTGCTGCATCCACCACTTGCAAACCTTGATTGACGCCACTCCTGCCAGCATTGCCCAGTCGCTTCTTGTGGCGGAGTTCATTCTCGACGGTGCGGCGCTACGAGCATCGATCTGGCATGAAGTTGGAGAAATGGAGCCTGCCTGCCTGTTTCAGTCCATGCTTCAGGGCAGCTTGATCCAGTTTGCGGAGGATCTTCTCCGGCTGTGCCCGATCGATCAACTGGATAAGGCCTGGATGCGGAAGCAGCGCCGGCAATTCCAGCGATATCGGCATGGTCTTCATTCCGGAAACGCCAAATTCAATAGCGAAAAACATACAGCCCTGCTGCGAGAGGCGAAAAAAGCGGGATTGAATAAGCAATCAGCTCTTGACATAGCGACCATTTCCGAGCTTGCCCAGGCCGGCGTCTCAGTCCATCTGAGTTCTCAACTCAGGATACCCCTGATCCGTTGCCTGCGCGCCACCCGGATATGCCTGCATTTATTGCCGTTTTCTGTCGTGGAGGCCAGCCTCCGATCTCCGGCATGGGGAGATCAACTGGCGCATGAACTGCGCCGGGAATGGTTACACCGCTTGTGTCTTCTGAAAAGCAGAGCCATCCAGCAACTGCTTAAGACGCCGGACAGAGATCCTGTTGCCGCAGCCGAAAAGCTTTGGGGTCAGCACCGATATTGGAAAAAGATTCAACAAATTAAGGATCAACTCGCCACGGGTAAAGACACGAACCGCATGCTGCTCCTGCTGCTTTTGACCCAGATGGAAGCCCTCGTGGATGAATCTGGAGTTCATTAGCCCGGACTATTCATGAATCGCCGTGATGATTGCACCGGGCCTTTGTTCGCAACGGATGCTTGCGAAGAAGTGCGTAGCCGTGCTTACGGACGCCTGAGCAAGGATTTGTTGCGGGCAAAGGAACAAGCAAGGGCGCGGCAGTATTTATGAATAGTCCGGGTTAGAAAAAGTAACTACTCAGCACCCCCATTCATTTGCCGTCATTGCGAAGAGGAACGACGAAACAATCTCGTATTGTTCACTGTGTTCCGGATTGCCACAGTCGCGCAAATATATCCCGGGGCGCCTCATGTATCTTGGCGTTCTTTGCGCCTTGGCGAGAGTAAGGGCCGAAAAGCGGGAGTCTCGCAGAGCCGGTAGAGTAGGAGCCAGGGTATTCCCCAAGCTCCCCTCGTCAAACGCAGCATG
>CAZQZF010000025.1:0-14547 GCA_964597745.1 uncultured Zetaproteobacteria bacterium | reverse complement strand
ATAGAGACGCGCTGAGCGCACGGTCGTCATCGCGAAGTAGTCCGTGATGATGGGAAGCCCGGTCAAGTTGATGGTAAGGAAGCGCGGGCGATTCAAGGAGGAAGTTGAATGCCAGTCCCGAACAGGCCAGCGATTACAAACGCCGGTATGTGATGTCGTCCGCCAGGTAAAACAGATGATAGAAGGACAGGCCCGGCAGTTGCTATGAATGCGCCTGAATTGCGGCGTCTACTGAAGGGAAAATCGCCGAAGGTGATACTTATGGTGATACTGGTTGGCGGATTTGTTTTAATCCTTCCCTTCTGGCTGGTCAGCACCCCTGAGCAAAAGCAGCATATTACAGTTGATACCACGGCTCTTAAGAAGGTTGAAACCACGGTGGGCCTGCTGGACATTCTCCCAGCCGAGCAGAAACACCTGCAGCAGATGCTCAAACCTTCACTACCTGAAAAGCCAAAGAATTTTGAAGAAAATGTCTGGCTCAAGGACCTCAAGACTGTACTCAAGGCCGAGGTGTCCGATCCGGCAGAGTTGGAGTCCATCGCCCGTTGGGTCTATCTGTACAGCATTCGCCATGATCTCTCTCCGGAACTCATTCTGGCCGTGATTGCCGTGGAGTCACAATTTGATCGCTTTGCAATCAGCAAAGCCGGCGCCCGGGGCCTAATGCAGGTGATGCCATTCTGGAAACGGAAACTGGGGTCAAAGGCAGACAATCTATTCAAGATTGAAACAAATATTCGCTACGGCAGCGCTATCCTGAAGCTGTATCTTGATCGTTACAGGAAGATGTCCAGCGCCTTGGCCGCCTACAATGGTTCACTGGGAAACCATAAATATCCCAATAAGATCTTTGCCAAGATGAAACAATTCAAGGCCAGACTATAGTCTGGCCCGGCAAAGCCGGAACCATACAGGCTTGAACCACAAAGACACGAAGGCACAAAGGGAAGACAAACTGTCCGTTTTTTATAAAAGGCTCTTCGTTTGACCTCTCAGGCGTGATCAAGATATTCCGTGAGCCTATCTCGCCTGCTTTTTCTTTATTCTTCGTGACTTTGTGTCTTTGTGGTGAAATATCTTATGCATTTTGCATGAGATTTTGCGGGTAAGGGACTAATATTTACTCAGGGTCGGGTCCACGTCATCAATCCAGCGAAGGATGCCGCCAGCGAGATTTTTTACCCGTGAATAGCCCTTTTTCTTCAGGAATTCGACGGCTTGGGCCGAACGGCCGCCAAGCTTGCAGTGCACCACGACATCGCGATCCCTGGGCACTTCGGCATAGCGCCGCGGTAACTGGCCGAGCGGAATCTCCCATGTTCCCTTGATACGGCATATTTCCAGTTCAAACGGCTCACGTACGTCAAGGACGAACAGGTCCGGATTCTCCTCCAGCATTGATTTAAGTTGCGCCGGGGTAATATCATCTTCAGCCGGTCTTTCTTCTTCCTCTCCTGCCTCGGTCGGCGGCAGGCCGCAGAACTGCTCATAGGCGGCCATATCATGAATCGTTCGATGTTCGCCGCAGGCGGGGCATTCGGGATCGCGTCTGAGCCTGACTTCGCGAAACCCCATGTCCATGGCATCATACAGCAGTAATCGTCCCGACAGCGTCCGGCCCTTGCCCAGGATGATCTTGATGGCCTCGGTGGCCTGAATCAGACCGATAACACCCGGCAGTACGCCCAACACGCCGCCCTCGGCGCATGAGGGAACGAGACCTGGGGGTGGTGGCTCGGGGTACAGGCAGCGGTAGCAGGGACCACCCTCATAATTGAACACGGTCGCCTGACCTTCAAACTGGAAGATAGAGGCATAGATCAGGGGCTTGCCTTCAAGAACACAGGCATCGTTGACCAGATAGCGGGTGGGAAAGTTGTCGGCGCCATCCACAACCAGGTCATACTGCCGAACAATCTCTCGCACATTGTCACGGCGAATGCCATCCCTATGCAGGGGAATCTCCACAAACGGGTTGATTCCGGTGAGGGTGTCCCGGGCCGATTCGACCTTGGGGCGACCAATATCCGAGGTGGAGTGCGCGATCTGGCGTTGCAGGTTGGTCTCATCAACGACGTCAAAATCCACCAGCCCGATGGTTCCGGCGCCGGCGGCGGCCAGATACATGGAGATCGGGCAGCCAAGTCCGCCAGCCCCGATACACAGCACCCGCGCCTGCTTGAGCCTCTCCTGACCCTCAAGCCCTACCTGGGGCAGAATGATATGGCGACTGAACCGCGCCATCTCCTTCGAACTCAGAATTTCAGCCATCAACCACCTCAGATATTCCGGTAAATCCGCGCTACAGCTTCAGGTTCGCAGACCAAAAGCACATCGCAACCTGCCGCCTTCGCCTCATTTGTAGCCATCAGGATATCTTCGCCCACGCCTTTCATGCACAGGTCATCACTCCAGATTCTACCCTGAAAACCAAACCGTTTCCTGAGTATATCCTTTAGCCAGAATTCAGACAGCGTGGCGACCCTCTCTTCAACCCTTGAGTAGATCACATGCGCCGTCATGATGTGATTCAGTCCCCTGGTGAACAAGACTCTGTATGGCTCCGCCTCCCGCAGAATCTCATCAAGTTCGGCATCGACATGAGGAACGTCAAGATGCGAATCAGCATCCGCCCGGCCATGACCCGGAAAGTGTTTTCCGATCACTTCAATACCCGCCTCATGCAGACCGCGCATGGCAGCTGCGCCAAGTTCGGCCACCACCTGGATCTTCGAACCATAGGAACGGTTGCCGATAATGCCATTGGCGCTGGCGTGAAAAATATCAAGCACGGGGGCGCAATTGTGCGTGAATCCCAGTTCGCGCAAGGCCAGACCCACTGCATGCGCATCGGTATAGACCGCCCGTATGGCCCCTTCCGGATCTCCTTCATACCGGCGGCCATAGTTGGCTGCCGACAGGCGATTGCAAAAGGGAGGCCATGGAATGCGGTTGACGCGACCACCCTCTTCGTCAATGGCGGCCCAGGTCTGCTCGCCGGTCGATTCCCGAACCTCACTAAGCAGCGCCTTGACCTGAGCTGAATCCCGGATATTTCTGGAAAACAGAATGACGCCAAGTGGAGGGTGGTTGGAAAGCCAGGTCCGCTCCTCCCGGTTCAGGTTGAGGCCGCTCAGACCAATCACCATGTTTTTGTTCATGAATGATGCAGACTTTCCGTGCGCACATCGAGAATGTCCCGCAAGGCATCCCCCATGAGATTAACGGACATGGTGAGCAGAAACAGGGCTAGACCGGGCCAGATGACAAGCGATGGCTGAACCAGCATCAGTTGCGTACCTTCCCGGATCAGGGTGCCGAGCGAGGCGGCTGGCGGCTGCACGCCGATACCCAGAAACGACAGGCCCGCCTCACCGATAATGACTGCCGCCAGCCCGAAACTCGCCTCCACCAGCAGGGGTGCGGCAATATTCGGCAGCAGGTGACGCCAGCCGATATACGAGGCAGGGGAACCACAAACTTTTGCGGCCTGCACAAACATTTCATGTTTGAGTGACAGGACCTGAGCGCGGGAAAGCCGGGCAAACCCAACCCAACCCACTGCTGTCAGGGCAATAACCAGCTTATCGACACCGGGACCGAGCATAGCCGCCAGGGCTATGGCAAGCAGGATTCCCGGAAAGGAAAGTACGATATCGGTCAATCGCATGAGAATTGTGTCCAGCCATCCCCCGGATAAACCGGCGATGATACCGATCGTGATACCAATACAGGCGCTGATCGTCATCACACTGAATCCCACGGCCAGGGACAGACGGATACCTTCGGAAAGGCGTGCCAGCACATCACGCCCGAGGGCATCACAGCCTAAAGGGTGCGGCATGGAGGCGGATGCCAGCACGGCATCAAGATCTACGGCATGACCATTGGCGCCATGAACCAATGCCGCAACAGGCACAATAGCAACAACGGCAAGGCAACCCAGGGCGAAGATCAGAGTAGGCCGTCTGAAGGGGGTAAGACACCTGCCTGAGCTCAACATCATGATGAGTGTCCTATCCCCTCTGGCGCGGGTCAAGCCAGATACCCAGCATATCAGCACTGAGATTTGCCAGCACATAAAACAGGGCGATGACCAGCACGCAGCCCTGTACCAGGGGATAATCACGGCGCTGAATGGCCTCAATGGTTAAAAGCCCCAGCCCGGGCCAGTCAAAAACAGTCTCTGTAATCACCGCGCCGCCAAGCACGGCTCCCATCTGCAGGGCAAACAGGGTCACTACGGGCACCGCCGCCAGGCGGGCGCCATGCCGCCACCAGAGAGAATGATCCGGCACCCCCATGGCGCGGGCAGTACGGACGGCATCCGAACCCATGGCCTCCAGCCAGCTGGAACGCGCCATACGTGAAAGCACGGCGGCCAGGGCGGTGCCCAGGGTAATGGCGGGCAGGATCCAGCTTCCGGGCATGTCACGACCGGAAACGGGAAGCCAGCCCAGTCCCAGAGCGAAGACCATCATCAGCATTGGACCCAGCCAGAAGTTGGGAATCGATATCCCCATCAGGGAAAATCCCATGGCCGCCATATCCCTGCCGGTCCCGGCATGACGGGCGGCCCAGAAGCCCAGCGGAAGAGCCATGCCCAGGGCCAGAAGCAGGGCACAGCCGGCCAGCTGCAGGGTGGCGGGAAGCCGCTCGGCGATGAGCGCCAGAACCGGCCGGTGATTGATCAGACTTGTCCCCCAGTCGCCCTGCAACAACCCCAACATGAACTGGGAATATTGCTGGATCAAGGGAAGATCCAGGTGCATCGCATGACGCAATGCCTGTCGATCGGTTGCCAGTGCCGTTTCGCCAAGCAACGCATCAACGGGATCACCGGGTACAAGGTGTATCAATAAAAAGACAACCGTGGCCACTCCCAATATACTGGGTATGGCCTGAATGAACCGCTGGGACAGGAGTTTTGCCAACATTAGACGAGGTTAACCCGGCTGCGTGCGATTTTCACTATCCATCGTGATGGGGGCGTAAAAAGTCATCATTGTCGATGGCTGGAAGCGGAAACATTTGTTGAAGTAGCCGCTCGATATGGATCAAAATACGTGTACCCGCTGTATGGGTTGCCCGCTATCCTCTAACGAGGTTTAAATCCCCGGAAATTTCCTGAATCTGTTCCAGCGCAGTTTCCAGGTCCTCGATCATCTCCTGCGCCAGCACATCCGGTTCCGGCAGGTTTTCCGAGTCCTCCAGGGATTCATCCTTGAGCCAGAAGATATCCAGACTGGCCTTGTCGCGGGCAATCAGTTCTTCGTAATCATAGGCCCGCCAGCGGTTTACCTGCGCCGAGGCAGGCAGGTTTACCTGCGCCATCTCTTCGGCAGGCAGACCTTCCTGATTCTCCTCACTCCACGTTTCCGTTCGCGGATCAGCCAGATAACAGGCAACGAACTCATCCAGATCGGTGCGTTTCAGAGGGCTGGTTTTCAGGGTGAAATGTTTGTTGGTGCGCAGGTCGTAAATCCACAGCTTTTTCGTCCACGGCGTTTCGCTGGCCGGCTTCTTTTCCAGAAACAATACGTTTGCCTTCACGCCCTGGGCATAGAACAAGCCGGTCGGCAGACGTAGCAGCGTATGTACATTGCAGTCATGCAGCAGCTTGCGGCGAACCGTTTCCCCGGCACCGCCCTCGAACAACACATTATCCGGCACGACCACGGCAGCGCGTCCGTTCTGTTTGAGCAGGGTTTTGACATGCTGTAGGAAGTTGAGCTGTTTGTTTGAAGTCGTAGCCCAGAAGTCATCGCGCTCAACGATTTCCTTTTCCTTGGACACGTTGCCATCCTCGCCGACAATGGTGGTGCTGCTCTTCTTGCCGAACGGCGGATTGGTCAACACCAGATTGAAACGGTCGCCGGGATCAGCCGCCAGTGAATCGGAGACGACAATCGGCATGGATTCATCATTGGCAATGCCGTGCAGCATCATATTCATGGCGCAGAGACGTGCAGTGGCCTGCACCAGTTCCCAGCCCTTGAAGGTATCAGATTTCAACGCCCGTTTCCGATCCTTGGTCATGTTCGGGTTGTGGTGAACCACATAGTCGTGCGCGGCCAGCAGAAAACCACCGGTGCCGCAAGCCGGATCACAGACCGTCTCTCCCGGCTGCGGCCGCATCACATCGACTATCGCCTGAATCAGCGGTCTTGGCGTAAAATACTGACCGGCCCCTGATTTCGTATCCTGTGCATTCTTCTCCAGCAGGCCTTCATAGGCATCGCCCTTCACATCCGCCTTCATGATGGACCAGTTCTCGCGACCGATCAGGTCCACAATCAAACGCCTGAGCTTGGCCGGGTCCTGAAATTTGTTCTGCGACTTGCCGAAGATCAGCCCCAGCATTCCCTTCTCTTTGCCCAGCGTCTCCAGCGTATGGCGGTAATGATCAAACAACTCATCGCCATCGCGTGAGGTGAGGCCGCTCCAGTCGAAACCGGCGGGCAACATGTCCGGCTGGTTATAGGGCGGACGGCTCCGTTCATCCGCCATTTTCAGGAACAGCAGATAGGTCAACTGCTCCACGTAATCGCCATAGCTCATGCCGTCATCGCGCAGCACATTGCAGTAATTCCAGAGTTTGTTAACGATGTCTGCCGGACTCACTCATTTTTCCCCTATTGATCCTGTTCCCGGAGCTTAAACAGACTTCTGAATCTTTTCAGCCGATTCTTTCAAGCCGGTAAAAATAGAATCTGCCACCCGTTGCGGAAATTCAGGCGGCAACATCGCTTCCACACTGCTGATAACCTTTGGTGTCGCCTCTAAAATCTCCTCAATGATTGAATCAATCTCACCGGCAAGACCAAGCTTTCCTGCGGCACTGAACAAATGCCGGGGCTGGATTTCGCTCAACTTGTAATGTGCATTTTTTGCTCGAAACGCCATGGCTAGCCGGGCATCATGCCAACTGAGGTGGTTTGCTTTATTGCCAATAATCGGCCAGGTAGATAGCACGTCATAAAGTGATGTCATGTGATATGTGCCCGAAGCCTTGTGAAAGATGCTGAAATTCTTGGCATGCCCATCTGTTGCCGCGAGCATCCAGAACAGCACCTGACTCTTGTAGAAGGCCCGGCGATCCGCATCCGACCGGCTGGAACCTCGCAGCAGTTCAAGAATGTCGGTCATCCCCGGCCCACCTTCACTTTCATATTTCAACGTAGGAGGCAAACCCTGCGCCTGACACATATCCTCCTGCGGCAGCCGCAACCAATAGTCACCTTTCGCAGACAGCTTGCGATCGAAGCGTTTCACCACAAGTGCCTTGGTTTCCCCGAAGCATGCCATGTCGCAATGGGCCGTTTCGATGCCATAGGTATCCATGACTTTGGAGCATAGCCACTCGTTCTCGATGGATGTGCTCATGTCCGCGCGCATATGACCGACCAGACCCAACGGCAGTTTCACGATGTGGGTCGTTGGCGTAACCCCAATGGGCTTATTCCATTGATTGTTGTGCCATAGCAGCGCTGTTTTCTCCTGTGCGCCGGCAATTGAAATCCGGAATTTTTCCCGCGCCTCGCCGGGTAATGCCGTGCTGACCGCCGCCTTCAGATGTTGCTCCACTTCCAGATCGGTAAGGGGTCGCGCCTCGATCCGGTTCCAGCCGGCAGGCTCATCATCCTCCGGCAGCAGTTGGATGGCGCCAACACAGTCCCGGCCGATCTCAGCCAATAGTTCAAATGGCGAGGTGCCGCTGGCGCCGAAGTTATGCTGGATGCGACGCCGAATAGCCGCACTATCCGGTAGCAGATTATCGAAGAAGTGCTCAACCACGTCGCTCTTGTACGGGAGGTTTCCCGGCTGAAACGGCATGGACAGCGACAGCATGCGCCCATGAGGTGAATGGAGCCATTCATCAGCATACTGAAATTCCTGCGGCTTGTTCTTGTACACATGCCAGGTTCCGGTCAGTCGCCCGTTCATCCAGACATTCAATGACTGCCGATTTTTAGTCCGCCTGCGAACCGGATTTACCATGATTCCTCATCAGGAGAGCTATCATTTGACCTTTTGCTATTTCGCTCCCGTACAATCAGATCCGCATCCAACTCAGACAGTATTTGCAGTATCCGTCCGAAGCGAGTTTTTTCCGGGTTAGCCTCGATAAAGGCGACCATACGTTGGGATATACCCAATTTTTCTCCCAGTTGCTGCTGAGTTAATCCACGTTGACTACGTAAACTCTTTAGTAGTGGTGTAACCTGTTTTATTAACGCTATTCTGTATTCCATATCTATTTCCTCTGGAACGCATCTTAGTATATATAATTACTAAAATCAATATAGAAGTCATTTATGCTAAATGAAAAATAGAATAAATAAGCTCATCGACAAGCCCCAAGTTTCTTCCCGTCCATGAGTTTCATCAGATTCCGTTTGGGCTTGTGACGAAGGCGGATGTCCTGAATCCAGTATGTAAACTCAGATTCCTTCCCTGCCTGCCTCATCCATTGCCCAATCGTCAGCATTATCCGCACGGCTTCGGCATAGGCATCGTTTTTCTTGCGGTTGATAATGGGTTCAACCAGCCGCTGCCAGCAGAATGTGGCGCGCAATGAATCATGCTTCCCTAACTTTTTCCCCAGCGTCCGCCATAAACCGGCATTGCAACCACCTGCATTGGCCTCCTTCCAGGCAGACTCTATATCGTTCTCATGCAGGAAAATCTCCACCAGCAACGAATGATCCGGTTTCCGGAAATAGTTTGCGCCTCTCTTTTTCTCCTGTGTAATATGACGGCGAATATGATCCAGCGCACGCTGCCGCCATTCACCCTCCCAGTTCTTCGCCCTTTTGGAAAACACCTTTAACGTCTCCCAACTGTGCAGCGATGGCTGCCGCTCGAATATTTTCCAAACGATGGAAACAGCCTTATCAAACTCCTTACGCTGTTTGTACAGTTCCGCCAGATATTCCTCCAGTCGGGAATCGGGATTGGCGGCAAAGGCCGCAACGCCTTTTTCCGCCCACGCCAGCGCCTCATCGAAGCGTTTCGCCTTGCCGAGAATTTCCGCAATTTGAAGGAAATAATAGGCGCGAGACAAATCCCTTGCTTTGATCGCCACCAGATCATCCACGCTGCCACTTGCCCTCGCCAGTGATTCCATCATGGATGTGATTCTGTAGCGATCACTACGATAATCTTCTTTCTCTCCCGGCTTCAGCGCAGGCAATTTATTCCACACCTGCTCCGTTAATGCTCTGAAACGAGCCATGCCCGCCTGACCCAAAAAATCAGCATATTTATCGGCACAACCGTGAAACTCATCCCATTCCGAATGGATTTCACGGTCAAAAAGCATGTTGGCCAGTATTTCGCGCTCTGCATCATTCGCAGGCGGTGCTTCCTCACAGGCACACAAATGAATCTCCTGCCAGCACGCCATTTCAGAACCTGCCCCGCCATCGGAATCATCCATATTATTGTATGCGTTTTTCATGCAATCCACGGCATACAACGCCAGTTCCTGCACATCTGCCGCATATCCGTCATCCAGCAGTGATTCCAGCATTTTGGTTACATCGCCGAGTTCATCCACATAGCTGCTCATGTGGTAGTAATCAATAAAGTCGGTTTCCACTGTATTGCGAATGGATTGCTTCAGTGCATTCAGGTCAAGCGATGAAGCGGATGCCTTCAGAGATAATCGTTTGAACAGTGCCTCATCCGATTCGCTCGCCTCCATAATGGTTCCGATGAGGACCTGTTTCTCCCGGCTTTCCAGCCAGTTGCGAATGCGCGCATCTTCACTTTCCATCGTAGTATCCGGCTTTTTATCTCTGTTCAGCCATGCCAACCCGACAGCCACGCAATGTTTGCAACAATCCCCCTGTTCGCCCATCGGGCAATTGCAGCGGTAATCAAAACCATCCGACCAGTCCAGCCGCACCTGATACACATGCCGCCCGGCAACCTTTGCCTGCACGCCATGCGTGAGGCATCGAAGATTCCCGACCCGCCCGGATTCATAATAGCCTTCTCCACGCCCGAAGGCGGCTGCGCCTGCCTGTGATTTCAGTTGCTTACGATTCACTGCGCTTCATGTTCCCTTGCAAGTGTTCAATTTCCGCTTCTATCTCTTTCAGGCTGGCTTCCCGACTTATCTGTTGTTGATGATCGTGATATTTTTGATATTCCAGCGCGGCTTTTTCTGCTGCCACCTGATGACTGATTCGACCGGCATAATTCAGCAACTCTCGGCCATTGAGTTGCAGGATGGCATCCAGCCGTTCGCCCCCCTTATTTCTGATTCGTTTTCTGCATGTATCGTTGCTGCAAACGGCGATCATCCAACCATGAGTCGAGTTTTTCCAGGCATCGGTGTTCAGATGCTTTTTGGCGGCAGTAGTCACCAAGTTCAGGATAGATCATACATATCGCTGCGACATCATGCATATCCTGCTGTCCGGCTGCGATGCATTTGCTGGTAATGAAGCTGTTGATATCAGCAACACGCAACCCCGCTTTGAGCTCAAACGCAGCTGGTGTAATCCCTGTATCCGATGCCGGCAGTACCTGGAACTCGATCTCTCCAAATTCACCATGAACAACCCAGCTCAGGTCACCTGGCTCGCTGCTGCGTCGAAGCTCAGAAACAATTCCTGCGTCATGCAAGCGCTGAACAACCACTTCGGGCTCCAGGTCTGCTGCAATATCCACATCCCTGGTGAAACGATCCACACCATAGAGTGCACCGCAAATGCCGCCGATCAACACGCCTTCCGGATCGAACAGGCTCAATAGCTTGCCGGCTGCTTCACTGAGCAGCATTGATTTCCGCCTTGAATGCATACATATCATCCAGTCGTTTCAGACGCTGGTGATAAATACTTTCCACCATGGACACCTTTCGCCCATTGCGAATAGCCGGACGAATATTTACCAGACCATCTGAAGCCAGTTCTTTCACATGATCGAATACGCGCCGGTAGTTACGCCCGCACTGTGTGGCCAGTTGATAGATAGATAGCGATGGCGACTTTTCAATCTCAGCCAGTAATTCAGCCTTTCTGCGCGTCATTTTTGTCATATATGCCATATTGACCAGATCTTCTTTGTATTGCAATGTGTAAATGTCAAAACTGACCCGGTAACTTGTGCGTTGCGAAATGAGCCAGCCGGAAACTCAGTTTATGCCTGTCACTTACTGAATGAGTGAAATATCTTTGCGCAAGAGCTTATTGACCAAATACTGGAGCTCAACTCCTTGGGATTTTGCTTTCTCCGCGCACCAGGACTCAACATCCTGATCAAGATAAACAGGGATATTCAATGTTGTGCCAGCATGAAAAAATCGACCACGTTCACCTTTGGAAAAATCATATTCTTTTTTCATCATGCCTCCTTATATTGTTTCTGCTCATGTCGAGTCATTCTGATATTACTCAACCTGGTAGAAAAATCGGAATTTCCGTTTTTTCTTATCCAGCAACACATCAGCCTTGATGCTGTTGTCATCCGTTTGATAGATGAGGATTTGAGATTCATTTTCAGCCATGCTTTGCCCCGTCATTCACCTTCTTTCACCGCCATCTCATGTAGGCATTCAACCAACTGCATATCGCTCATCACTTTTCATACTATTTCAAACACCAGTCACTGATGCGCCAAACAAGACAGATCAAGCACTGCATTGCGCGCTCATCCAATAAAAAAATGTTTGCAATTTGCGAACATCGTGCCATACTCTCCCTATGCACGTTATAGCAAAAAGGGCTTTTGAAGAAGCCATGCGAAAATATCCAAATGAGAGGGAATCTTTAAGTGATGTTTATAAGATTCTCAAGGCGGGTGCTTTTGATACGCCAAGAGACTTAAAGAATGTCTTTCCATCATTGGATAACTTTAAGTACAAGGAGCATTGGTACGTGATTGATATTGGCGGTAATAATTTGCGCTTATTGGCTGCTATATTTTTCACATCACAAAAACTCTTTGTGAAGTATATCGTTACTCATAAAGAGTATGACAAGCTCACAGAAAGGGCAAGGAAAGGAGACATATAATGTTGGCTACCCAAGACACCAATTCTTTTACTGATATTATTCTGGACGAGTTCAACAGCTTTTCAAAAACCGCTGAACCGCTGCTTCATATTCATAGTGAAACAGCATACCGGAAGGCACTGGACACGCTTGATGAGCTGTTCGACAGGGCGACAGACAACCCAGATGATCCGTTGAACCCTTTGATTGATATGTTGTCCAATGCGATTACCCGGTATGAAGATTCACTCCCGGCAGTTCAGATGATGGATAAACGTATTGACGATATGGATGCAGGAATATCTATGTTACGCATCTTGATGTCTCAATATGGACTTTCAGGGGCTGACTTTGAAAATGAGATTGGTAAACGCGCATACGTTAGTCAGATTCTCTCTGGTAGCAGAAAGTTAACCAAAGACCATATCAAGAACCTCTCTGACAGGTTTAGCATTTCACCGTCCTTGTTCTTTTAGGATACTTTGTCCGGTCGGCGATACACGGATAGCCGGTTTATTGCAGTTTGGTAGAAAAATCGAAATTTCCGTTTTCCTTATCCAGCAACACATCAACCTTGATGCTGCTGTCATCAGCTTGATAGATGAGGATATGAGATTCATTTTCAGACATGTTTTGCCCCATCATTTACCTTCTTTCACCGCCATCTCCTGTAGACGTTCAACCAACTCCATACTGCTCATCTATTTTCATACTCTTTCAAATATCAAGTCACTCTTCCGCAAAACAAGGCTTCAGTGAATTTCCGAAATAACTCAATCAGTCATGCCTGGCACCGTCAGTGCATAATCGACACGCAGAGCTCCCTGACCCCTTACAAAGTCAAACTCTTGTTCTTCTTCTTGGCGCATATAAATTATATCCAAGGGTATTTTTCGCCCTATACCACCAAGCACACTTTTTACCTGTGCAAGATCATCTGCTATTTCATAAACGACCAAAAGGTCCACATCACTTAAGTGATTTTTGTGACCGAGAATAGACCCGAATAGATACACATCTACGGAAGCCAGTTCCGCTGATGCATCATGCAATAATTCAAGGAGTGTTTGGCTAATCAAAGCCCTATTCATGTCTCAGAGCTGCTAATAGTTGTTTCCAGGTCAATATATTCGTCCCAGAAAATGCTGCAGTACTCCTTGTGTCAGTAGAAAGCCTACTGTTGGGATTGGACGCCAACACAATATCTGGCTGACCATATTTCTCGATTCCAGAACGAATCGCGTCACTGGTCAGATCATATTCATTAATTGCTAAAACTCGAACAGATTGACCATTAAGCTTGAGAATTAGGTAGGTGCAACTATTCAAACGCATAACATTACGAACAGCGGTATGCTGTTCTAATCCACGGAGAATAAATTGAGTTTCTTTTGGAATGTATAGTCGGAATTCCTTCTCTGCTGTTGCCCTATAAAGATCAGCGACCCCACCTACACCAATGGGAACTTCTTTCGCAGCCAATAGTAATTCACCACTGAAATAAGCATCCTTTGGGATGTTCAATAAAAACTCAGTATCCGTATCGTGAAACTCACTTGGAACTAATTCTAGTTCTACACGATGTTGCGACATTGTCGCTACTGAGATGAGACGGGGCATGTCTTTTACAGACAGATGAACGCTGTTCTTACTCCGCTGAGTTACTTCGAGAATATCTTCGTGATCCAGTAGTCTTTCACAACACCACTCGGCACACCATGAATCAGTTCTAGGCACGTCACCCACCTTACATAAACATGGTGGCAAAACCTTCCGGGAATTGTCGCCCATTTTCTTCAACACCCGCCAAATGTTTAGCTTCAAAATCATCTACATGCTGCCGAAAGGCTTCAAACATAGTTTGTTCTTCAGGAGTGAGTTGGCACCGATTGGCATTGCATAAGCTTAGTATCTTTCGATTGTTTGGGATGATTTTTGTGCGGATTTTTCGAAGCCATTTCGCTGGCATTGTGCTTTCAGGGTTAAATCTCTCTTCTGTCATTGGCCCATATTCTTGAAAAATGAAGAGGTTCTCACTTAGGAGCGGCTCTAATACATTGCGGACTCCTTGCCTAGATTCGTAAGATCGAGCACCAAAAGCATCATCGATAACCTGTTTATGGTCTCGCTTCCAACTCAAAAGTAAATCTACATGATAATTCTCTTCGGCTTTATCGATAATTGTGTGGCAACGAGGGCACAACAAAATCAGGTTTTCATATTGGCTTCGTTGCTCGGGAGTTGTTTCCGAATCTGATCGCGGGCCAAAGCCACCTGCGCTAATCACATGTGCAATTTCACCAACGTGGATAGTTAGTGAACCCAGATCAACAAAAATTTCGGACAAACAGCCGGGATTTGAACAATATCCGCCAGAATCGGCAAATAGCCGGAGCCTTGTGATGGTTGAGGGATTTATTCGACCATGAATACAAGTCACTGAATACTCCTTAAAGAGCTGACGTTTTCTCTGCTTACGATACTTACACCAGCTTCCCGGAAAATGCTTGTTTGAGGATGGATTGGCGAAGCCGTT